>JAYSYI010000628.1:0-9013 GCA_043727665.1 Limnoglobus sp.
ATGCAGCGGAGCAAAAAGTTCCAGAGGTAGCGGCGGTGGCATCGTCACGACGATATGCTACAAGAACAACCCAGACGCGCAAGGGCCGTGAACGGTTACGACGTGAAAGCCAGAAGACGTGAAAGAATATGACCACATCTCCTGAGTGCGCTACCATCGGTTTCGTGAACCCAGTAAGGAAGGCGACATTGCGACATACATTTGTTACAACGAAATTAGGAGGGAAAAACATGAGTGCGATCGCCGAAAATCTGGAAGTTCACATTGCGAACGAGATTCAGTTGCGGTCGGATTTGCTTTTGGCGGTGGATGCTGCCACGGAGTATTTTCTTACCGAATGGGATTCTACGTATTCGGACTTCTCGGAACTCAAGCCGAATCTGCGTTGGTCGATCAGTTTACAAGAAGGTCGCGAGTACTTGCTTGCAGAATACCACGAGTACCCGAATGGCAACTTGTCGATTGCAAAGCGGATGATTCTCGTTGCGCATATGCTCGATCCGGTCAACCGGCAGATATGGATGTTGCGGCTACTTCGGGATGTGAACAAGATCCGCTCGAAACAAGTGATGTCGCGGATCGAGCAGATCATTCAGAACATGGAAGAAGAGGAAGAGCGAAGTGGCCACTGACGCTACGCATACTTTAAGCGACGCAATCGAACGACTCTACCGGGCCTTTGCTGCCGTACCGAAGCCCGAGCACATCGACGGCTGCCCGTGTTGCATCAGGCGGAAAGAGATCGGCATATTGCTCCGGAAAGCTCTGCGGGCGATCACTCCGAACGAGTTGGCGTCCTACGCATCGTCCGCGTTTCTGACCGTCGGCGAGGTCGCCGACTATCTCTACTTCCTGCCCCGAATCCTCGAGATCACCGCGACCGACCCGTCCTGGTGGCCCGACCCCGAGGTGACTGGCCGAGCGATCCGAACCGCCAATCCCGAGACGTGGACCTCTTCCCAGCGGACGGCACTGAACGACTTCCTTGAGGCTGTCCTCGCCACGGTCATCGAAACCGGTGACTACTACCGACTCGACGGCTGGATATGTGCAATCGCCCGCATGGGGTTCGATATTCGGCCGTACCTCGCACAGGTCGCGGCGTGTCCGGCGGCGGTGTTGGATTACTTCGAGGCAAACGCTAACAGCCTTCCCCGGAACAAGCTTGCGAGTGCTTTTTGGGAACTACCATGTCCGGGGCACGACGCCATCGTGGACTGGTTCTTCTCGCCGGAGATCGCCAGGATTCCGTTCGAGGCATACGGCTGCGTGCTAACACGAAGCCGATAGCGCTACGACCGATTGTCATTTAACATTTCTAGCCATCAAGCCTCTATTTCTTCTCCCCGTAGCCTTTCCAGACCCATTCGATGGCGTGCGGGAGGAACTGCGATTGGGCGTTGCCGATGCCGTGGCTCGCACCGAGGCAGAGTAGGTACTGATACTCGTAACCCTTCTCTTTCAGCACTTTTGCCATTCGGTGGTTGGCTTCCACCCAGTCGTGCATGTCGTCGCGCATTACGTTGGGGTTGAGCAAATCTTTGTCGCCGACTGAGAGGAAAATGCGGATCGGCTTCTTCGGTTCTTTGGGGATCAGCGTTTCGTGGAAGCCCCAGGCACCGTCGGGAAACTTCGCATCGAACGGCCATGCTTGGTTCACGAACGTGCCCGATGTCGTGAGGATGCGATGGTAGCGATCGTTGCGGAACCAGGCCATAATCAGTGCCGCCGAGCCGCCGGAACTGCTGCCCATCGCGGCACGGCCATCGGGGTCTCTGGTCAGCTTCACTTTGCAGTTTTTCTCCACTCGCGGCAGCACCTCGTCCTCGATATAGTCGGCGAATACGCCAGACATATTGTCGTATTCCTTACCGCGCTGGTGTCCTTGGGCATCGCCACCGCCGTTGGCGATGTGAATGACGACGATCGGGGGAATCCGCTTCTGGGCAATGAGGTTATCGAGGATGGTCTGGTAACTCGACTTGGGATTCGCGCTGGCTCCAGGGCCATCGTGGACCACCATGAACGGCGCTTCGGTGCCCGCTTGATATTGTGCGGGAATATAGACCGTGATCGCACGCTTGTAGTCGATGTTGTGAGTCTCGACGAATAGCGTTTTCGGATTATTGGGATCGACCTTTCCGAACACCTTGCGAGCGATGCCGGGGTTCATGAGCTTGGTTTCCGTCGAATCGATCGCGAATTGCTCGACTTTCCCCTTGGGAACGCCATCCACCGCTTTGCGTTCCGGTGCCGAGATGTACTTCGGCCCAATCACGAAGTTGTCGAATGCGTCGAGCGGCGGGTTCTCCCCTTCTTTCAGCAGTTTAAAAGGTGGGGCACCCTTGTCGTCGTACTTGCGCACCGGCTGCGCGACAGACGAACTGGCATACACAAGTACGGAGCAAAGGATCAGCGAGTAGAGCTTAAACATGAAACCTCTCGGTGAAGCGGGAAAGTGGCGAGTACTCGGACGGCACCCGGCGGGTGATGCTAACCTATGCACTCACTTCCACTTCGACATGTTGGACTGAAACGGTGCCGGAATTATCAGTTCTTGCTTCGCGTACGCAATCGCTCGAGTTTGTCCCACTTGATGCCGAAAGCGCCGATTCGCCGCGAGGCAGGTTCTGCGCCGTGGCAGTCGCTGCCGCCGGTTGTGGCGAGGTCGCGCGACTTGGCCCAGTCGCGGAGCGTGTCGGACCAGGTTCGCGTGGCTGACGGGAACGCACACTCGATTGCGGTCATGCCCATTTCGCAAAAGGTGGTGAACCGCTCGATGGTCAAATCTTGCGGCGGGTGTGCGAGCGATGCCACGCCACCACAACCGCGAATTAGCGCGATCGCTTCGTCGATGGGTATGCGGTGGTTCGTCGATGGCGCGAATGGTTCGAGGTACTTGCGAAACGCTTCGTGCCGCGTTCGCACGTACTGGGCTTCGACGATCAATCCCGCTAAATGGCGTCGGCCCAAACTCTCGGCAACCGCTTCCACGCGGCTCACCGCATCGGCGGGTATTCCCGCTTCATTACTCGCGAGTTCGGCAATGTACGCATGAAACCGCTCGCGACGACGCACGCGAATTTCTGCCAGTCTCGCTTCGAGCGCTTCGCGGTCTTTACCGAGAAAATAGCCGAGCAAGTGATATTCGCGCCCTTCGTACTCAGTGGAAACTTCTACGCCATCAATGATTTCCAGCGGCTTCGAAGTCGCCGTTTTCGCGGCTTCGCGGGCGATTGCACACGCGAATGTGGTATCGTGATCGGTGATCGCAATCGCACACAAACCAGCGAGCCGTGCATAAGCCACGACTTGCGTGGGTGTGAAATCGCCATCGCTGTGATACGTGTGCATGTGCAGATCGGCCGCGATCGGCCGGGCGAGATTCGCCATTTGCTGACACAACTGCGTGAACGGCTGGCGTCGCGGCATTGCGTAAAGTGGCCTTTAAGGTGCGACGGGTATGGCCGGTTCGACGGGTTCGACAACGGGTTTGGGCAACTCGGTTTTCGTCTTGGCGATCTTGTCGAGTATGCCGTTCACAAAGCTCGGTGAGTTGGCCGAACCGAACCGGCGGGCAAGTTCGATCACTTCATCGATCGCGACGGCAATCGGCGTTGGCACGGGGGCGTGGCGTAGTTCATACGTGCCCAGCCGCAACAGGTTCCGGTCGACGGGAAGCATTCGCGTCAGCCGCCAGTTCTCCGCCGTCGCTGAGATAATCGCGTCGATTTCGTCCTGTTTTGCAAGCACACCATCGTAGACTTCGAGGCAAAACCCGACGCTATCGGCATCGTCGAGCAGGCGGTCGCCTGCGAACTTGACAATTGCCTTACGTCCGATTTTCGTAGGGTTTTGGTCTTTCTGAAACAGCAGTTGCAGTGCCACTTCACGGGCACGCGATCGTCGCATCATGTCGTTCGTCCTCGGTTATCCAGAGATTCTATCGGAACCGAGAAGTCTTACCAATCAACTACAGCCGCTGGTTTCGCCGCAGGTGTCGCACTTGCAACACGCGCCGCTGCGCACCATCGTCAGTTGGCCGCAATTCGAACAGGGGTCGCCTTCGTAGCCTTTTTGCTTCGCGATACGGATTTTTTCAATCTTCACCGCGATGGCCGATGGTGCGACCGTCGTTTGCCGTGTGACCGCTGGCAGGGTCGCGGTCGACCTCGGTGCGGCGACTACTTTTACTAACGTCGAATCGTGGCCGTTCGCGGGCTTCACATGAATCGAACGCGGGGGTGCCAGCGACTGTTTCGCCGGTTCGATCGCGTCGATCATCCGCGTCGAGACGACTTCCTCGGACTCGAAATCGTCTTCGGGGCCGTGCAGCGCGTCGCCGCGAAGGTCTTCGGGGATCACATGTGCGAGGTCGTGGCGACCGAGATACGTGACCGCGAGTTCGCGGAAGATGTAGTCGATGATCGACGTGGACATCTTAATGTGCGGGTTACCCTGCACGACGCCGTTCGGCTCGAACCGCGTGAACAGGAACGCATCCATGAACTCTTCGAGCGGCACGCCGTGCTGCAATCCGAGCGAAATCGCGATGGCGAAGCAGTTCGTCATGCTACGGAAGGCGGCCCCTTCTTTGTGCATATCGATGAAGATTTCGCCGAGCGTGCCGTCTTCGTATTCGCCGGTGCGGATGTAAACCTTGTGGTTGCCGATCCGCGATTTTTGCGTGTAACCCGCGCGACGATCCGGTAACCGGCGACGTTTCGCGAGGTAGCGGTGGATGACTTTCTCGGTAATCATTTCCGCCGCGCGAACCGGTTCGGATTTCACTTCCACTGCTGGTTCGTCGTTCGCGGAGATGTTCGCGAGCATCGCTGCTTCGGGCGAGTCGGCCACCGAGTTCAACGGCTGACTGAGCTTCGAGCCATCGCGGTAAATCGCGTTGGCCTTCGTCATCAGTTGCCAGCTCAGCCAGTACGCCTTTTTGACATCTTCCGTCGTCGCCTCGTACGGCATGTTGATCGTCTTTGAGATCGCCCCGCTAATGTACGGCTGGGCGGCGGACATCATGCGAATATGCGATTCCCACGACAAGAACCGCTTGCCGGTCTTGCCGCATTTGTTCGCACAATCGAACACCGGCAGGTGCTCCGCCTTCAGGTGTGGCGAACCTTCGATGGTCATCGTGCCGCACACAAACGTGTTCGCTTCGGTCACATGTTGCTTCGTGAACCCGAGGTGAGTCAGTAGGTCGAACATCGGTTCGGCCAGCACATCGGCGGGGATGCGGAGTGTGCCTTGAAGGAACTCTTCGCCAACGGTCCACTTGTTGAACACAAACGGCAACTCGAATGCGCTGGCGAGCGTCGCTTCGATCTTGGCGAGGATTTCATCGGTGAAGCCTTTCGCTTTCAGGCTCGCGGGGTTGATGTGCGGGCAACCGATCAGCGTGGCGGCCCCACGGCACGAGCGAACGATGTCGTCGATCTGCCATGCGGCGTAACCGAGTTTCGCCAGTGCGGGGGGTACCGATTGATTGATGATCTTGAAATAGCCACCACCCGCGAGTTTCTTGAACTTCACCAGCGCGAAGTCCGGTTCGATGCCGGTCGTGTCACAGTCCATAATCAGGCCGATCGTCCCCGTCGGTGCGATGACGCTGACTTGTGCATTGCGGAAGCCGTGCTTCTCGCCGAGTTCGAGCATTCGGTCGCTTTCGCTGCGCGCGGCGGCGAGAAGGTCCGGCGGGCAGACGCGGGCATCGATGCCGACGGGGTAAACCGTCAGCCCTTCGTACTCGGCGGGGGCCGCGTTGTACGCCGCGCGACGGTGATTGCGGATGACGCGGAGCATATGGTCCTTGTTCGCCGCATACCGCGAGAACGTGCCAATTTCGGACGCAATTTCCGCCGAAGCCGCATATGCACCGGCGTGCATGATCGCGGTGATCGCCCCGCATTGGGCGCGACCTTCGGGCGAATCGTACGGGATGCCTTGCACCATCAGCATCGCGCCGAGGTTCGCGTAACCGAGGCCGAGCGTGCGGAAATCGTACGATTTCTGAGCGACCGGCACGCTCGGGAATTGTGCCATATGCACGCTAATTTCGAGGATCAGCGTCCAGATTCGCACGGCGTGCTGATATCCTTCGATATCGAACGTGTTCGTGGCGGTCGAGAAGAACCGCAACAGGTTGATCGACGCCAGATTGCACGCCGTATCGTCGAGGAACGCATACTCGCTACATGGGTTCGTTGCGTTGATGCGGCCATCGACGGGGCAGGTGTGCCATTCGTTGAAAGTCGTATCGAACTGAATGCCGGGGTCGGCACAACTCCACGCAGCAAAGGCGATTTGGTCCCACAGGTCGCGGGCTTTCATCGTCTGCTTCGGCTTTGGCGCACGCCCCTCTTTCGTGGCGCGTTCCTTTTCGGTGCGAAAGTACGTGTGCCAGGGGCCATCGTTTTCGACCGATTTCATGAACTCGTTCGGGATGCGTACAGAATTATTGCTGTTCTGCCCGGAGACGGTGTAGTACGCCTTCGAAGTCCAGTCGGTGTCGAACTCTTCGATGTCGATGTGCGTGAAGCCCTGCTTCGAAAGCTGCACGACGCGGGCAATATAGTTTTCGGGAATCAGCGAGGCCCGCGCATCGAGTACCGTCTTGCGAAGTGCCGCGTTCTTCGAGGGATCGTACTTGTCGGCGGCGGTTGCGTACGATTGAATCGCCAGCAGAATCGCGTTCAGGTGCTTGTTCATCAAGCGCGAACCGCTGACGAGCGCCGCGACCTTTTGCTCTTCGACGACTTTCCAGTTGATGTACTCTTCGATGTCCGGGTGATCGAGATCGAGGACAACCATCTTCGCAGCGCGACGGGTCGTACCTCCGCTCTTGATCGCACCGGCGGCCCGGTCGCCGATTTTCAGGAAGCTCATCAGGCCCGACGATCGGCCGCCGCCCGAGAGCGGTTCGCCATCGCCACGCACGTTCGAGAAGTTCGAACCGGTGCCGCTGCCGTACTTGAAGATGCGAGCCTCGCGGACCCACAAATCCATGATGCCGCCCTCGTTGACGAGGTCGTCCGACACCGATTGAATGAAGCACGCATGCGGTGCGGGGCGCTCGTATGCTGAGGTGCTGCGCGTAAGTTCGCCACTGATCGGCTCGACGAAATAGTGACCCTGCGGCGGGCCGGAAATACCGTACGCCCAGTTCAGCCCTGTGTTGAACCATTGCGGACTGTTCGGTGCCGCCATCTGATTGGCGAGCATGAAACAGGTTTCGTCGAAGAACGTCCGCGCATCGGCTTCGGACGTGAAATACTCGCCCTTCCAACCCCAATACGTCCAACAACCGGCCAACCGGCTAAACACTTGGCGGCTATCGCGCTCGCCGACAATCGGCTCGTCCGCACTCGCGGGCACGCTACGCTGCAACCACTCGGGTACGCCCTCTTCGGCGACTTTCACGGTGTTCGCGGGCACTCCGCCACGGCGGAAATACTTCTGCGACAAGATGTCGACCGCGACTTGCGACCAGCCTTGTGGCACGTGGATATCGTTCATTTCGAAAACCACGGAACCGTTCGGGTTCACGATCTTCGAAGCACGTGGCACAAATGCGAGGGCGGCGAATGGATCCGTCCCCTCTTGGGTATATCGGCGAGAAATCTGCATTGATGTTGCTCAGCTTCTTGGGGGGTATCTCTAACGATCGAACCGAAAACAAGTGGGAAAGGTCACAGCAAGTTTAGCCAGGTCCACATTCCGCGGAAGCGCTCTACTCGAATCCCACATGAATGACTCACATATCGTCCTAACCGCAATCGCTACAGATAGCGCATTCGTTGCAATTTGCAATACCGGACATTATTTGAGAACTAACAACAAGTGAACTTATCGACAGTTTGGCTTATTTCGGAGATACGAACGGCAGCGTCAAGCCGGGTTGATCTTGGTACTT
This sequence comes from Limnoglobus sp., assembly GCA_043727665.1. GTDB lineage: Bacteria > Planctomycetota > Planctomycetia > Gemmatales > Gemmataceae > Limnoglobus. The sequence continues at coordinate 7,925 of JAYSYI010000628.1, forward strand.
CCCTTTTTTGTCTGCGTAACTGGTACGACAGACTTCGCGGGCTTCGAGAAAAATGATCTGAGCGATGCCTTCGTTGGCGTAAATCTTCGCGGGAAGCGGCGTCGTGTTGCTGATTTCGATCGTAATGCGGCCACGCCATTCCGGCTCAAGTGGCGTAACGTTGACGATGATGCCGCACCGCGCGTAGGTCGATTTCCCAACGCAAATCGCTATGATATTGCGGGGAATATCGAGGTATTCGACCGTTTCCGCGAGCGCGAAGCTGTTCGGCGGAATGATGCATTCGTCGGCTTCGACATCTACGAACGACTTCGGATCGAACTTCTTCGGATCGACGGTGCTACCCCAGACGTTCGTGAAAACCTTGAAGTGGCGGTCGACGCGCACGTCGTAGCCATAGCTGGTGACGCCGTAGGAAATGACGCCGGGCCGATGCTGTTGCGGCGCAAACGGCTCAATTTTGATCTGCTTTTCGATGAGCCAATCGGGTAACACGCTCATGGGAGATTGCCTTCGTACGGACGATGCTTCGATCTTTTCAAACCACGAAAACGAATAAACGGTATCTGGCTAGGTTGCAAGTATACCACTTCGATCGTAAAGTCGCTCCATAGAGCGTGAAGAAGGGAAGTGATGAAAAATGCAACCGGCTTCCGGCACCCCTTCGATTGTTGTGCCGACTACAATCGAAAGATTCGAAAGCCCAGCGACGAACGTCGCTGGGGAACTCCACACAATTTACTACGCGCCCTTTTCGAGGCGTACGCTCTTGATGACGATGTCTTCCTTCGGCAAGTTGCCTTGGCCGCCGCGCTTTACGGTGGGCACGGCTTTAATCTTGTCGACGATGTCCATGCCTTCGGTGACGCGGCCGAACACGCAGTAGCCGTGGCCCGCGTCGTCGTTGGCTTTGTCGAGGCCGTCGTTGTTGGCGACGTTGATGTAAAATTGGCAGGTCGCGCTGTCCGGGTCGCCGGTGCGGGCCATTGCAATCGTCCCGCGTGCGTTCGATAAGCCGTTCGAAGATTCGTTCTTGATCGACTTCTTTTTGTTGTCCTTTTCCTTCAGGTCCGGCGTGTGGCCACCACC
>JAYSYI010000629.1:0-2945 GCA_043727665.1 Limnoglobus sp.
GCTTCGAGTGACACCGCATTGTCACCGATGCGGCACGCGGGCGGACGTGCGGCCGTCTGTGCCGGGAACCACGGGTCAGCAAGGCGACAACCGTTGACGACGGAGGTAATGCGGTCGCCCTCAACAACGACGCTGAGGTCGTCGCAGACGCAACCGCAAACGGTACAAGTGACATTCGGAATCGTGTGTAACATGGGGGATAGTTTAGTTCAAAGAGACGCGAACAACAGAACTTTTACGCGCCTTTTGCGATGCGCAACCCGATTGCGGCTCCGATTATTGCGGCGAACACGGAACCGAGTGCGTAGGCACAGGCAGCGAAATATCGCTCTTTTTCGAGCAGATTCACAGTTTCGACGCTGAATGTGGAGAAGGTCGTGAAGCCGCCACAGACTCCGGTACCGAGGAGTAGTAGCGCGGCGGGGCGATCTTTGCACGCGACGGTGAGGAAGCCGAGAACGAGCGAGCCGACGACGTTGATGGCGAATGTGTGCCAGGGAAAGTCTGCCGTCCAGCCTCGCGATTGGAACGCAATCCCGAGCCAATACCGGAAGTTCGCCCCGATGCCGCCACCGATCAAAAGCAAGACGCACGTATGGGTAAATATCATTCTATTCGTGTTGCTATTGTGTGTTTGGATTCTCGAACCGCTTGCAATACTCGCTGCCATGCAATCAGTTGGGTTTCGTCGACAAGTACATGCGAATCAGCAATGCGAACATGGCAACCAAAACCGAAATCACTACGCCAAACATCCAGCGAAGCAGGACCATTTCTCCGGAAAGCTTAAGGTTAATCGAGTCCATTTTGGCAAAAGTCTCAGTTTTGGACTGATCGATTTTGGCCGAAAGCTCGGTTTTGAATTGGTCAATTTTGGCATCGAGCTTCTTCTCGACCAATTCGATCTTGGCCGATAGTTCGGTTTTGACCTGGTCGACTTTTGCGTCGAGCTTCTTCTCCAGCAAGTCGATTTTGGCGTCGAGCTTCTTTTCGATCAGGTCGATTTTGGCGTCGAGTTTCTTCTCAGCCGAGTCACTCTTCGAGATCAACTCCTGACGAAATTGATCAATTTTCGCTGAGTTCTGATCGATTTTTACGAGCAGCCGCTGTTCGACTTCGCGGATTTTCACTTCGATATCGGCAACGGCGCGTTTGAGGTCTTCCTTCGTTGTGACTTCGCGAAAGTTGATCGAGAATACTTCGGACAGAACCTGTGCCTCGGCTTCAGCTTGTTTGTCGGGCACGCCGACGGCCTTGAGCGCGTTTGCGAATTTCAGGGTGTCGAACGTCGCCGTCGCCATGGCTACTCCCGGTGTAATAACCACAGTATACACGTTATGCGGCTTGACGGGTCGGGTAGCCGACGACGGCGTACAACTCGTCCCATGTGAGCGTGGCGGTACCCGCTTTGCCGACGACGACGGCGGCGGCGGCGCTCGCGAACCGGCACGATGTTTCGAGATTCGCACCGCTTGCTAGCATCAGTGCCATCGTCCCGGCGACGGTGTCGCCAGCACCGGTTACGTCGAATACTTCGCGTGCCTGTGCCGGAATATGCACCATCGGCCGGCCTCGCTCGAACAGCGACATGCCCGCTGCGCCTTGCGTAATCAGGATCGCGGTACCGAGATCGTCCATGAGATCGCGGCCCGCGGTTCGCACCGCTTCGACATCTTTTAGCTCGCGGTTTAGCACTTTCCCGGCTTCTAGCAAGTTCGGCTTCACCACGGTGGCCCCGCGATACTTCCGGTAATCGGTCCCCTTCGGATCGACGACGACAGGCACATTCGCCGACTGACACCGGGTTATCAGTGCTGCCGCGAATCGCTCGGTGACGACGCCTTTCCCGTAGTCGGAAAGGACGCACGCCCGCACGCCGTCGAGTACCGAATCGATTTGCTTTAGGAGTGCGCGCTCGATCGCGTCGGAGATCGGCCCGAGCGTTTCGTGATCGAATCGCACGACCTGCTGGCCGTGTGCTAGCACCCGCGATTTCGTCGTCGTTGGGCGGTCTGCGCTGCGGACGACACCCGCACAATCGACGGCGCGTTCGTTCAATAATTCCAGTACCGTTTCGCTCGACGCATCGTGGCCGATTAGCCCTGCGAGGATTGGCCGCCCACCGAGTGACGCAATGTTCGCGGCCGCATTTGCAGCCCCGCCGACGACGAACGTCCGCTTCTGCACTTCGACTACCGGCACCGGCGCTTCAGGGGAAATGCGATGGACGTGGCCCCAGATGAATTCGTCGAGCATCAGGTCGCCGACGACGAGCACGGGGCAGTGCGAAAATCGCGGCAAAGTCTCGTACGGCGTCATGCGGTTACTTCCCTACTGACAATCCATTGTCGCAAAATCGCATCGGCGGCGGGCCAGTTGGTGGCGATCGCGTCGGGTGGCGGTTCTTCGGTGTACATGTTGCCGTGCGAGAGCCAGATCGTGTATGCGCCGAACGCTTTCCCGGCGAGAACGTCCGACGGTTTATCGCCGATAATGACGGTAGGGCTGCCCGCGAAGCCGAGCGTGTAGGCCGCCATTTTCAGCAATTTCGGCTTCGGTTTCCGGCATTTGCAACCGGCGTTTGGGCCGTGCGGGCAATAGAAGCACGGCAATTTCACACCGGATGCCGCCTCGAATAAATCGACGAAGCGAGTGTGAACCGCCATCGCCTGATCGCGTGTGATCCGGCCACGTGCGATGCCCGATTGATTGCTGACGACCGCAGGCACCGCGCCGAGTTGCACCATCGCGCGCACCGCCTCGGCTGCGCCGGGCACCAACCGCACCGTGTCGGGGTCGTTCGGGTAGCCGACATCCACCATCAGCGTGCCATCGCGGTCCATCAGTAACAAAAACGGATCATGCGGCACGGTTGACTCTCTCGATGCGTTGCATCAGTTCCGTCGTGGAAATTCCGGGCACCAGTGGCAAGTACGCGATCCGCC
>JAYSYI010000630.1:0-2943 GCA_043727665.1 Limnoglobus sp.
CGTGCATAAAGTGACGCAAAAGTGTCGCGAAATGACATAGAAAAGGCGCGCTTTGACATGAAAAAGGCGCGTCCGGTCGATTTTTGGGCTCATTTGGTCGTGAAAAGATCGGTACTTACAGCGAGTGTCGAATCGTTGGGCTTCGCCGCAAACCACACAAAGCCATCGGGATACGGCCAAACGACCCCGAGACCAGTCCGCAATTTGAGACCAAAAGTGGCTTATTGAGACGGAAAAACACACGAAAACACGGTTTTAAAACTTTCGCAATTCGGACTTACGTCGACCGCAACGACTGTAACTTCGCGAATTGGTACGGAGAGCGCGAGTTCTGGTTGGCTTCCCTTGAAGCGCGTGCCGATTGACGTTATCCTCAGGATTGTTCTCGCGAAACTCACGCCGGAGAGTTGGCATGGCGAATCTGGACCGACGCGGTTTCCTTTGTGCCAGCATCGCGGCCACCGCAACCGCAATCGTGCCCGCACCGAGTTTCGCCCAATCGGCGGATCCGTTTCGCCTCGTGGAACCCGCCGGTGCGGCGGGCGATAAGCCTTCAACATGGACGCTACACTTCCGCTACGCACCGCCACGGATTCTGACAGTCGACCTGCCAAAAGTAGGCAAAAAGACGATCTGGTACATGGTCTATCAGGTCTACAACGCGACGCAGAACCCGCAATCGGTAACATCGCTCCGAATGGAACTCGTCACGAAAGACCTGAACACGACGCACCTCGACGAGCCACAACCCGCGTTGTTCCGTGCGGTGGCGGCGATCGAAGACAAAGAGAAGGTGATGAAGTTCTTGTCGACGATCGAAATCACGGAAAACCCGATCCCTGTGACGAAGCCCGACTCGTTCCCTCGCTACGTTTCCGGCCTAGCGATCTGGACCGATGTCCCCGAACGTGCCGCGAAAACGAACCAATTCAGCGTGTACGTGAGCGGCCTATCCGATGGCCTAATCGCCGACCCTGCACCGAGTGGCGGCCAGATCGTGAAGATTAAAACGCTCCAACTTGACTTCTTCAAACCGACCGACACCGTTAAGCCCGGCATTGACGACATCAAGAACGAAGACAACAACGGCCTAGGCGGTGAGAAGTGGATTTACCGAGCCGCTAGCTTGCGAAAAGCGAAATAAGCTCACTTTGCAACGATTACGAACGACTCTTCCGCAATTTGCGTGAGGACGAGTTGCCGGTGTTCGGTGCCGGTGAGTTTCAACTTTCGCGTCACTTCATCGGGTTCCAACCGCGAACCCCGGTTGAGCAAAGTGATTCGCCCGACTTTGTGCCCGCGCAGCCATTCATTGAGCTTGCGAATGTGAAATGGCAGCACTTCGACAATCTCGTACCGAGTGGCAAATGGCGTATCGATGGCGTTATCAGATGTAATCAGCGCGATCCGCTCATCGAGCATCTGGCCGTTCACCTTTTCGCACAAATTCGCTTCAAGTTCCGCTCGTACAACGGTCGGATCGGGATCGTAGAGGTAACGCAACGGCGGGCCGGACATCGGACGTTCGGGGAGGCTCATCGCAGTGAAAGTCTCGCCAGTTGGCAGCACGGTGGCACGCCGCAAACAGGTTTTCCCATCGCGCAACCACGCCACGCATTCTTTGAGTTCGCCATTTAACGACACGAATTCCATCTCGGCATCGAATGCTTCGAGTTCGGATCGGGGAATCCCCGGAGCCAATTTGAACGCTAGCAACGGAACTCTCGCGAACCGCTTCGCCACATCAAGCGGATTCGGCTGGTAATCCCCAACTGCCAGGTACCGCCGATTCGAAGAGCGACGCGATGGATCGCAAAATACCGCGTCGAAGTCGCCTAAACCTTCGGCCATCACGTCCGCGACGATCACGGTTGCATTCGTCGCGCCGTTTGCGATGAGGTTCGCCTCCGCCATTAGGCACCGCAACGGATCGAGTTCGAACGCGGAGAGCCACATTCCCACTTTTGCAAGTTCCAACGCATCGCCGCCGATGCCGCAACAAAGGTCCGCAACGTACTCCGATCCTCGAAAGCGAGTAGCACGATGCTGTGCGACGATTTCACTCGACGACTGTTCGAGTGCCTCTCTGGTGAAGAACATTCGTGCCGCATTCTGGAACTTCGCCGCCGCTTTCTGGCGGAGAATCGCCGTTTCGAGTGCGGCTTTGGCGACATCGACGGGATACCGTTTGCGGAGTTTATCGAAGCATTGCAGAAAGCGTGCTTCGGTAGGCGAAAGCGCCATCGCGACGGCCAGTGCGGCCTCACCGGATGGAGTGCGGAGAAAATCGAAAGTACTCAGTTCCATCACTTTGAATTATGGAAACGTCGTCGAGACATGTGACGCGGTGACGGTTGGTAGGCATGGTGTGTGGGCGGAAATAAATCCCTTCGGTTGCAATCGGTTGCAGAGCCAGTGAAATCGGGATACAATTTCTACGTTCGCAGAACTCAGCACCACCTAAGGATGCGCTCGTGCAAATAAAGGTTTCCGCCCGTCACGGGCATCTGGACGCAGCCACACATGAGAAGATTCGCGAAAAAGTGGAGAAACTCCTCCATTATTTCGAACGCGTCAGCCAGATCGAAGTGACCGTCGATCTGAGTGGAGACGAGAAGAAGGCCGAAATTCTTCTCAATGCGGAACACAAGCACGATTTCGTCGCGCATGCACAGGCCCCCGATGTTTTGACTGCCGTGGCCGCATCAATCGACAAAATGAAGATTCAGCTAAACCACTACAAAGAGAAGATTCAAGACCATCGTCGCGATCCGGCCCACGGATCGATAGAAGGCAAGAAGAATGCAAAGACGGACGATCGAGATGACACCGATGGGGAATGAGCAACGTGCGACGCGCACCTGGATTCACCGATAGGAACGATTCTGATGCGAATGGCTCATTTTATCATTCGAGATGCCATCATCCCTGAATTGCGTGCTG
>JAYSYI010000631.1:0-2939 GCA_043727665.1 Limnoglobus sp.
TCGCTTTGCTTCGCGAATGTTTACACTGTCTTTACCGAACTCCCGCCAGACGAATCTCTCTCGGAGCCTTTCCTCATGATTCCTCGATGGTCTGCCGCATTGCTTGCGGTTTTGCTCGCATCTGCGAGCGCTTCGGCCCAACTTGCGCCCGATAAGGCGCTCGCCAGCATGAAGGCGGGCGAGGGCTTGCAGGTCGAGCTGTTTGCCTCCGAACCGATGGTGATTAACCCGACCGCGATCGACGTCGACCACCTCGGGCGGGTCTGGGCGGCGGAGGCGGTGAACTATCGTCGCAAGAACTTCAATCGGCCAATCCTGCGCGAAGCGGGCGACCGCATTCAGATCCTTACGGATAAAAACGGTGACGGCAAAGCCGACGAGGCGACGACCTTCTACCAGGGGCCAGAACTGTACGCGCCGCTTAGCGTGTTGGTGTTACCGCAAGCGAACTCGAAAGCGTTGCGCGTGCTGGTGGCGCAGTCGCCGGACATCCTCGAATTCTGGGACCGCGACGGCGACGGCAAAGCCGATGGCCCGCCGACGAAATGGATGTCCGGGTTCGGCGGCTTCGATCACGATCACGGCGTTCACGGCCTGACCACTGGCCCCGATGGCAAGTTGTATTTCACCGTGGGCGATGCGGGCCTCACCGGGTTGCAATCGAAGGACGGCAAGGGCCGCAAGTTCGTTAGCAACAACACCGATGTGCAAAAAGGCACCGTGTGGCGGTGCGACATGGACGGCAACAACCTCGAACTGATCGCGCACAACTTCCGCAACAACTACGAAGCCTGCGTCGATAGTTTCGGCGAAATCTGGCTCAGCGATAACGACGACGACGGTAACCAACAGACGCGGATTTGCCACGTGATGCCGGGTGGGAACTACGGCTACGGCCCACGCGGCCCCGGCCAAACCCACTGGCACGAAGAGCAACCCGGCATCGTCCACAAAACACTACGCACGGGCTTCGGCTCGCCGACCGGCATCTGCTTCTACGAAGGCACGCTGTTACCGAAGCAGTATCAGGGCGACATGATTCACTGCGATGCCGGCCCGCGCGAAGTCCGCTACTTCAAACGCAAGCCGAAGGGTGCCGGCTACGAACTCGAAAAGACCAACATGCTGACGAGCAGCGACACCTGGTTCCGCCCGAGCGATGCGTGCGTGGCCCCCGATGGCAGCGTATTCGTCGCCGACTGGTACGACCCCGGCGTCGGCGGCCACGGCATGGGCGACTGGACCCGCGGCCGCATCTACCGGCTCACGCCAACCGGCCACAAGGGGTATAAGGTGCCCGAGGTGAAACTGGAGACGAAGGAGGGGATACTGGCGGCGTTGGGATCTTCGTGTCTCACTTCGCGACTGGCTGCACAAGCGAAGTTGCGGACGATACCGATGGCGGACGCAGTTGACGCTCTCGCCCAGGGGATGGGCCGAAGCCAGACCATTGATCAGGTCCGAGCCGTCACCATGCTGTTTGATGTCCTGCTCGGCAATGGTGGTGAACGACTCGGTCTGCACAAGGAAATGTCGGAGCGACTAGCGTCCGCACAAGCCGAGTTCAACAAGAGTGTCGGCAAGACTAATCCAGGGGCCGCCCTCGGGGTTCGCCTCGCTTTCGGGGGGGTGAACCAAGCGAACATCGCGAAAGCTGGAGAGCCGTTAAGTGTTCCCACGGAGACTCTCGATGAGATTGTCCGCCTGCACGGACTGACTGTGCCGCGTGAACTCGCAATTGGGATTCGGCACACGCCCGTCGATCAAGCAAAGCCTGTCTTCTTCGCCCTCGCCAAGCTCTACGACGGCCAGGACATCTTCTACCGTGCGGCGCTCAACATTGCCTGCGGCACGGACCCCGTTCGGCGCGATGCGATCCTTGCGGACTTCGAGACGCACTTCCCCGAATGGAACGACAAGGTCGCGGACCTCGTGTGGGAACTGCGGCCGAAGAGCATGTTGCCGAAACTTGAAAAACTGATGAGCGATTCCAAGATCACCGCGATGCAGAAAGCGCGGATCGTGGACATTCTCGCATCGAGCGATGACGCCGCCGCCGGTAAGACGATGCTGAACTTGCTGAAGGGCGATCACCCCGCCGAGGTGAAGGCGAAGGCGATCGAGAACCTGCGGTTGTTCCTGCCGACGAAATGGAGCGCGATCGCCAAGAGCGACGAACTCAAGGACAGTATCCACACGCTGTTGGCCGATACCAAAACGAGCGGCACCGGGCTGCAACTCGTGTCGGCGGCGAACTTCGTTTCCGCACTGCCAGACGTCGTACGCATCGCCAGTGACACGACGATGTCAATCGATGTCCGCAGCGACGCGATTCGCACGCTCGGCAAGCTCAAGGACATTAAGGCCGTCGAGGCGATCTTCGCGATCGGCCACCCGGAGAATCTGCTATCGCTCGTGTGCGTGCAAGCATTGGGCGAACAACTGCCCGCCGGTGGCAAGGCTTCGGTGGCTGGCGAAAAAGCGCTGGAATACGTGCAAAAAGCAGTCAATTCGCCGACGGCCACGCACACGCTGAAACTCGCGGCGGTGCAAACCCTCGCCGGTTCGCGAAGCGGCACGGGCTGGTTGTTGGCGCAAGGCGAGAAGAACGCACTGCCGAAAGACCTCGTCGCCGACACGGGGCGACTGCTGCGAAACAGCCCGTTTGCTGGCGAACGCAGCAAGGCGATGATCCTCTTCCCCGCGCCCGGCAAGCTCGACCCGAAGAAGCTGCCACCGCTGGCGGAACTCGCGAAACGCACCGGAAACGCGGACAACGGCAAGGCGATCATGGCCAAAAGCCTGACGAGCGAAGTCCAGTGCATGAAGTGCCACATGGTCCGCGGGCAGGGTGGCCAGATCGGCCCGGACCTGTCGATGATCGGCAAAAAGGGCAGCAAGGAAAACCTCTTCGAGAGCATCTTGTACCCATCGAAAGC
>JAYSYI010000632.1:0-8936 GCA_043727665.1 Limnoglobus sp.
TACGCAAAAGTGTCGCGAAATGACATGAAAATGTCGCATGTTGACATGAAAAAGGCGCATCCGGTCGATTTTTGGTCGCATTCGGTCGCGCAAAGGTACGGACTTACGGCGAGCGGCAACACGATGGCAATCGGCATAACCCACATTACATGTTTACTTTACGGCAAATACCGCCGGAACCAATCAGTGAATGGCGATCTAAAAATCGCGTTTTGAGACGAAAAAACACCGGAAAAACCGTTTTTGGAGCCGGAGCAATTGTGACTTACGTCGATTGGGAAGTCAATATTTCGCCAAATCTGCGCCTTTTCCCAACCCGAGGCCATCGACGACTTGCTTTGCGCCGTCGACCATAAACTTCAACTCGCTGGCCACGGCGATGAACTGCCAGCCGGCGGCGATCTTCTGCTTGGCCTCTTCAACGCCAAACGTGTGGATGCCTGGGGCGACCCCGAGGCGTTTGCAACCGGCCATGATGTCGTCGAGGGCTTGCTGGAAGACGGCGGGGGTGGGTGGGGTGCCGTTCGCGTCGCGCATACTGGCGGCCAAATCGTTCGGCCCCACGAACACCGCGTCGATCCGTTTGTTACCGTAAACTTCGTCGAAGTTCCGCACCGCGTCGATGTGCTCGCATTGCAGAATCACGGCAATTTCATCGTTGGCGTGGGCATAGTAATCGTTCGGCGTGGCCCCCCAATTCAGCGCGTGGACGCTGCCGCCGACACTGCGATTCCCTTGCGGCGGATACAGGCACGCCGCGATGGCGTCAGTCGCCTCGGTCTTCGTGCAAACCATCGGCACCACAACGCCATGTCCACCGTTGTCGAGTACCCGCTTGATGTGATCGTGCTTGTTTGCCGGAACCCGTGCCAACACCGTGCAACCCGCATCGGCCACCGCACCGAAGATATGCACGGCCGTCTCGATGCCAACGAGCGAATGTTCGATGTCCACCGTCAGCCAGTCCAACCCGCTTCGCGCCAGGAACCGCGCCGCAGTGATATCCCCAAGTGAAAGCCACGTACCGACGGCCGGTTTGCCGGAACGCAAGAGTCGTTTGACGGGATTCGGACGCATAGGAGAGGCCTCGATGAATGTGTTCGGTGAACGTGTTGTACGAAAACCGTGAACTGACGGGGTTTTCGTATAGGATGACACCGCAAGGAGAACCCGAAATGACGTTGGCTGAAGCCTTTCCCGAGATCGTGAAACGCCGCGAACCGCTCGCGCCATATACGCATTTGCGCATCGGCGGACCGGCCGAATACTTCGTGCAGCCGCGTACGGTGCCGGAACTCGCGGCGGTGCTGAAATTTTGCAAAACCGACACTGTGCCACTGCGAATGCTAGGCGGCGGCTACAACCTGCTCGTACTCGACGACCCAGTTCCGGGTGCCGTCATGCGGTTGCACGGCAAAGCGTTCGATTTCATCGAACGCAAGGGCAAAATCGTTCGTTCCGGCGGCGGGACCGCACTTTTCGACTTGATCGAATACACCGTAAAGGCCGGGCTGGGCGGGTTGGAAACGCTCGTCGGGATTAACGGGACTGTCGGCGGCAGCGTCCGTTGCAACGTCGGCGATCGTGCTGGGGAAATCGCCTCGGCCGTGCGCCGCGTGGCCGTTCTCACAGAGGAAGGCACTGAACAAATCCGCACGCGGGACGAACTTACGTTCTCCGACCATCGCAGCGATCTCGACGAACCAGTGATCCTTTGGGTCGAGTTTGAGTTCGAAGCCTACCCGCCAGAAGCGTTACGCAAGCGGATGCTGAAAACGTGGATCGCACGCAAAGCAAGCGAACCGTTGAGTTTCCAAGCCGGTGTGCGAATGTTCCGCAGCCCCGCCGGTACGACGGCGGCGCAGCTCATCGAGCGGGCCGGTTTGGCGAAAAAGCGCGTCGGTGGGGCCGAAGTCAGCGAGCGGAACGGCAACTACGCGATCGCGCATCCGGGTACCACGGGTCGCGATATTCTCGGGCTAATGGACGCTGTTAGAGCCAAGGTGAAAGAGGTTTACGGCGTGACGCTCGAACGCGAACTCCACGTCTGGTAACGCTATGGCACGCAAGAAGGACGCGAAACCGACGCCGCCAGTTGATGAATCTCGCCCCAAACGGCGGCCACTGCTCCGCAGTTTCGCCACGCTCCTCGCGATCGTCGCACTGCTCGCAAGTATCGTCTGGGTGGGGCTTCAGGCGGCGAGCGAGATCCAGTCGCGTTCGCGGTACACGCTGGCGTTCACGGACATTGATTGCGCCGTACCCACTGGCTTGGACAAGAACACATTCCTGGCAGAAGTGCGTTACCTCAGTGATTTCCCCGAGTCATTCCCCGCACACGATCCGCACACGCAAGAGCGTCTCCGCGAGGCGTTTCGCAAACACCCGTGGGTCGAACACGTCCAAGGCGGTTACCTCACCGTCGGCAGAAAATATCAGCTCGATGTGATCGCACGGGTGCCTGTTTTGGCCGTGAAAGTGCGCGACGGAATCCCGCTCACGCGCATCGTGACGGCATCGGGGATACTGCTTCCCGCCAGTGCCATACCCGGTGAAATTGCGGTTTTGGTCGGCGAAGTGCCATCGCCACTGACACCCGCCGGGCAGGTCTGGAACGATCCGATTGTGAAGCGAGCCGCGGAGCTTGCGAAAGAGTACCCGTCGAAGCGGATCGAAAAAACCGAAGGAGGCTGGCGAATCACGCGATCGATTGGGTCAGTACTCACTATCGAGCGATGAGTGCTTCGAGTACGAATTGCGACCACGTTTCGAACTGTTTGCGTTCGGCCCACAGTTCCGCAACCGAGGCAAAACCGCCGTCCGCGATGGCCGCTTCGTTCGCGGTAACGGCTTCGATTTCCAGTTCCAGACGATGCACAACACCGAGATGCACACTGCCGACGAACGTGCGATCGTCGTTGATGAACCCGATCAACGTCTCGCGCGCAATTGCACCGAAGGTCACTTCTTCGCGCAATTCGCGTCCCATGCCGTTCGTGTACGCATCGCCGTCGCCGCTTGCATCTTGTTCCGAAATATGCCCGCCGATGCCGATCGAACGCATCGCTAACAACCGCTTTTCCGTGCCTGCCGCACCGCGCCGATAATGGAACACCCGTTCGCCGCAGCACAAGATCACGTAGGGGATCAACTGCTTGAAGGTCGGGTCGGTTTCGACCTCTTTCCGACGATGAAAACCGAAATGCTGTGGGTCGAGAATCGCCTTACTGTACACCGCATCCGCCGGGCGAAAGCCTTGGAACGCACCGATGGCGTGAAAATGCTCGGTCGGTATCGCCAGAACGCGTTCGTCGGTCGGCATCGGGCATCCTCAAATGAACTTCAAGATCAACGCCACGGCAAACGCGAACAACACCATAAAGACCGCGAGCCGCAAGACTTCCTGGCTCGTTTTCCGGGCGAACAATCGTTCGAGTTCGGCCTGGTCCCCCGTCTCGGCCGCTAGTTGCAATCGCGTTTCGTATCGGCCTTCGGGGTAATCTTTCGTCTGATCTTCGCTTAAATAGCCGACGAGTTTGCCCTCGTAACCGGTTGGCAACACGACGGCATGGAACGGGATCTCGTTGGAGAACGCGAAGGTCGCCGGCCAGACTTCGCCACGCATCCGGTCCGGGAGAAACTGCCAGAGGGCACGTGTGAAAGCGGGATCGGCCGCGTCGCGTTTCACCGCCACACGGGCACCATCAAGGATCGCCTGTGCCGCACCGAGCAACAGCGAACTATCGCCCGCTTTCATCGCAGCCAAAATATCTTGCGTCGTGCGTGTCGGCAACGGTTGCGGTGGCCAGACGTGCGTTGGCAGCGTGCTTGTCACTTGCGTAATGAGCGGAAATCGCTCGGCAATCGCGAACGGATCGCCGAGTTCCAAATACAGCGTTTTCGTTAGAATCAAAGCATGAAAGTACAGTGCCGGTTCCGCGCCGCCATCCTCGCGATCTGCCACTTGCACCACAGCAACATGCTTGCTTGCCACGGGCTGGGCAAACGTCGCCGCCGGGCACCGCACACCCGTGGGCCGCGGGCCAAATCGTACCGCGAGGCCCAAAATCGCTTCTTCGAGCGTAAAATCGACACCCGACGAGCGCGCCACGATCTTCGCCCCCGCTTGCGAACGAAGCACGGTAAGTTGTTCGATAGTCCGTTCCGATTCCGTCATTTTCACTTCACAAACAGAATACGTGATAATTCGTTCCTCAGAGCTGGGAACGTCATAAAGTCTTGTGTGGCTGTTATCGTCAAATACGGTGAGAAGCTGCCCACAGAAAAGCGTATCGATTCCGACTTCAGCGTCTGATTGCAGTCATTTTACGGATTGTATCAGCACCAGCAATTGACGAACTCACCCGAAATCGACCCGAAACGAGTACAATTTGTGGAAATCTTGCCAATCCGAGGCATTTTTAGCTTGGAAAGTGTGGCTTTTGGTTGTTTACTACTAGCACGCCCTTGGAATCAAGGGGTTTGTACGGTCACTATCCTTGTTTGAGAGGCTCATATGGCTACGGCTACCAAGAAGAAAGTGCTGACCAAGTCCGCACTGCATGCTCACTTCGCCGAGAAGACCGGCCTGAAGAAAACCGAGATCGCTGCGGTTCTCGATCTCCTCGCCGAGACGGCCGTCGCCCAACTCGGTTCGAAGGGTGCAGGCGTCTTCACCATCCCCGGCCTCGCCCGGTTCAAGGTTCGCAAGGTAAAAGCCGTCAAGGGTGGCGTCTCGAAGATCAACCCGATCACCAAAGAGCCGTACATCACGAAGGATCGCCCCGCCCATAACAAGGTTGGCATCCGGCCCGTGAAGGCGTTCGCCGAATCACTGAAGTAACTCGCAGCGGATCCGACGCATCCTCAACGAGCGGGCCAACCGGCCCGCTCGTTGTTTTCACGATGATACCTGCAACGTAACCATTCGACGCGACTTACGATATCCCTCCCATTCTTTGGAAAAGAACCATCATGTTTCGTTTCACTCTGCCTGTCCTTGCGATTCTTGCGTCAGTCGTTTTGGCGAATGCGGCCGAACCGGCGAAGATTGCCGTGCTGATTATCGATGGCCAGAACAACCACAACTGGAAGGCAACCACGCCGATCATGAAGAAGTACCTCGAAGAATCGGGGCACTTCACCGTCGATGTCGCCACCTCGCCAGAGAAGGGCAAGAAGGACGAGATGGCCAAGTTCCACCCGGACTTATCCAAGTATGCTGCCGTCGTCAGCAACTACAACGGCGAGTCGTGGTCGAAGGAGTTGAACGAGTCGCTCGAAGCGAAAATCAAAGACGGCAAACTCGGTTACGTCGTCATTCACGCGGCGAACAACGCCTTCGGTGGCTGGAAGCAGTATTACCAGATCATCGGTATGGGCTGGCAGAACGAGAAATTCGGCAACCGGCTGTACCTCGACGATGCGGGTAAAGAAGTCATCCAAGAAGCGGGCAAGGGCATGGGTGCGGGGCATCGTTATACCGGGCCATTCACGGTGACTGTTCGCGATGCCGAACACCCCGTTACGAAGGGGATGCCGAAGGAATGGCTGCACTGCAAGGACGAACTTTACGACAACATGCGCGGCCCCATCGAGAACGTGAAAGTCTTGGCCACTGCCTATTCCAAAGGCACCAAGGTTCACGAACCGATGATCTGGACCGTCTCGTACGGAAAGGGTCGCGTCTTCCATACGCCGTTGGGCCACGATGCGAACGCGATGCACTGCGTCGGTTTCGTGGCAACGCTGTTGCGCGGCACCGAGTGGGCGGCGAGCGGCAAAGTGACGATCCCACTGCCGAAGGAATTTCCAACTGCAGAAAAAGAGAGCGTCTACCCGGCGAAGTAACGACTCCGTTCGCGCAACCCATCGCCCCCGTAATTTCAACGGGGGCGGTTTCATTTCCCGCGATCCGTAAACTACAAGAACGAACGCGAACGTGCGAATGACTTGTCGGTGCTTACCGACGCGAGGCGAAATTGCGATGCCAGATACTGTCGTATTAACCGAAGATCCGAACGCAGTCGTGGCCGCCCCGCAAGATGCCGCACTGTTGGAACGCATTCGTCGCCTCGAAGACGCACTCGCTCAACGCCCCGCGCCCGTCACGGCCGTGGTGCCACACAATGAAGAACAACTCGCGGAACGACTGCTAACGATCATCTCCGCGAAGGCCGCCCAGCATCGTGCGGCGACTTCGAATGCCCCACCCGCACCGTCGGGCGTCGCGCCAATCCAGACTTACGCGCAGTACCCATTCCCGCCCGGTGCGGCGATGCCGCCGAACGAGCCAAGCGTCTGGTCGTGGTTCCTGTCGAGCGTACTCGGCGAGATCAAACTGATCGCGAGGATGTACCTCGACCCGCGTTACCGCCTCAGCCGGTTCGCCCAACTCGGCGTGCCGATCCTTCTCGCCGCGTTCGTCTTCAATTACTTTTTCTTCCTGCTCCCGCCAATCGGCTCATTGCCCGTCGTCCGCGAAATCTTGGAGCGGGTCGTCTGTATCCTGCTATCAATCGGGTTGTACAAAGTGCTGGCACGCGAAGTCGTGCGCTACCGTCAAGTGCTCGAATATCTCTCGCAATACGGCCAACATTAAAAGGATTGTTATGATCCGCCTCGGTGTGAATATTGACCATGTGGCGACTCTCCGTCAGGCTCGTCGGGGGTACGAACCGGATCCCGTTGCGGCCGCGATTCTGGCGACACTTGCAGGCGCCGATGGCATTACCGTACACTTGCGCGAAGACCGCCGGCACATTCAGGATCGCGATGTTTACCGCGTACGGGAAGCGGTCGCGACACGCCTGAATTTCGAGATGGCCACCGTGGCCGAGATCGTCGCGATTGCCTTGAAGGTCAAGCCCGATGAAGCCACGTTCGTCCCGGAGAAGCGTGCGGAACTGACGACCGAAGGCGGGCTGGATTTGATCGCGAACGTAGATAGTGTTCGCCGTGCGATCGACACCTTGAAGGCGGCCGCAATTCAGGTGGCGCTGTTCATCGATCCGAATATCGAGCAGATCGACATGGCGAAACAACTGGGTGCCGACGCCATCGAGATTCAGACGGCGAGCTATTCCGAAGCGACGACACCGAAGGCAATTGCGGACGAACTCGCGAAGTTACGCATGGCCACCGCCTATGCGTGTCAGATCGGATTGCACGTCCACATGGGCCACGGGCTGAACTATCAGAACGTGAAACCGATCGTGCGCATTCCCGGCGTGGAAGAGCTAAACATCGGCCACAGCATCATCAGCCGGGCCGTGTTGGTGGGCATCGAGACCGCCGTCCGTGATATGAAGGCGGTCATGCAAGAACACTATCCGAATCCGAAAAAGTGATGCGTGTCACTCGATTTCCGCGCCGCGAATTACCGTTGGCAGTTCTGCCACTACTCGCGGTGGTTGCGAATAACCGAGTGGCGGCGCGATCATTCCGAGTCGTTCGTGGTCGATCTTACCCGTCAGTTCTTCGTAAACGTGCTTGACGTTGTCCTTGATTTCTTTCGCGGGTTTGCCAGTCCATTCCTTGTACCACGGCATCTCTAAACTTGCGGTGATGTCGTCGAGTGGCTGCTTCGCGTCGATCCCCTTTTGTACCTCGGCACGCATCTCGACGAAGTAGCGTTTCTGCTTCGCCAGTAGTTCTTTACTCGTTACTTTGCCGTGGCCGGGTGCGATGAGGTCGATGTCGAGTTTGTCCATCTTTTCCAGGCACTTCACCCACGCGGCCGAGTTGGCGTGGCCCATGAAGTTGAACGCGCCGTTGACGCACGCATCGCCGGTGCAGAGAATCTTGTGTTTCGGTAAATATGCACTCGCATCGCCGGCGGTGTGGCTGTGGCCGAAGTGCAGGAACTCGACCCGCTGCGTGCCGTCGTCGAGGACGTACTTATCGTCGAACGTGATGTCGGCTTGTTTCAGTTCGTTATCGCGAATGTCCTTGCGATCCTTCCCCGCATCGATCCACTGTTTCGGCCCATTCACTTTCAGAAGCCGTGCCGCCGTGGTGTGTGCGACGATCTTCGCGCCGACTTTTGCCCATGCGCAGTTGCCATAAGCGTGGTCGCCATGATGGTGCGTGTCGAGCACGTACTTAATCGGCTTGTCGGTCGTCTTCTTGATGTCCGCGATCACCTCTTCCGCTTCCTTCGGGAAGTTCGCATCGACTACGACGACGTAATCCTTGAATACGATCCAGATATTGTTCGAGCCGCCGAACGGGATCTTCGTGTCGGTGGCACTGATCGACGAATAGCGAAAGAACACGCCCGGCGCGATCTCTTTCACGTCGTTGAACTTCATCTCGGGAACGGCGAGTTTCTTCTCCGGCGTTTCACCGTTCGAAGCATAAATCACCGCCAGAAACACGCTCGCCACCGCCACGAACAACGCGATACGCTTCAACATGGCACCACCTCCACAAGGATTCCGCAATCGCGATAGCGTACCCGGGACGGCGTCGGCGTGCAACTCATCTCAGCCTTGGGTAGCCGGTGATTGACTCCAGCACTTACCCACCCACCCATCCCTGGACTCATTCCCGAATTTCGGAACCAACCTAACCCACCAACGACTTACGTCCGATTTCGATCAATTCCAATCTTGCCAGAACCAAAGTTTCGGTAGTGACGATTACCGCGATGCGGCTTTCTCGGCGGCACGGAACGCACGCATGAGGTTGCCGCCGAGGATCTTCTTGATGTCTGTGGCTTTGTAACCGCGATTGAGCAATTCTTGCGTGATGTTCGGATAGCACGAGACGTCTTCCAACTGCGTCGGTAGCCGCGATATGCCGTCGTAGTCCGAGCCGAGGCCGACGTGATCGATGCCAGCTACTTGCACGATACGGTCGATGTGATCGACGAGCGTGTGGATGGTACCGGCGGGGTAGTCATTATCTTTCTGCCACTCGCGCATCGCTTCCTG
>JAYSYI010000633.1:0-8902 GCA_043727665.1 Limnoglobus sp.
GTGGGTTTATCGAGAGTTTCGTTTGTCATTCGTGTCTGCCTTGCGTGATGTCACGAGAGAGAGTTCGACACATTATTTTGGCATCATCGGTGGGCGGGCCATCACCGGATTCGTTGGGCCGCTCATGTCGACCATCAATCCTTTGACGTTCTTCGCCTCGATCTCTTTCGTGTACTGTCCTATTTTTTCGGGTGTGAAGTTCTTGACGCCCACTTGCCCCGCCCAACGTGCGATGTTCGCAGCCATGCCGCCCATTGCGGGTGTCACGGTCATGAGGAAAGGGCTATCGGCGGGGCCGAACTGGATCGTCTCGGCGGCCATCTTCGCGCGGTTCTCGCCGGCGTTCTTCCAGCCGGCGGGGAGATCCCACTCGGGAAGTTCCTTCAATCCTTTGGGGAAGCGTACGGTCTTGAACATCTTTTCGAGGTCGGCGGCATACGGTGCGAGTGCGTCGGACTTTCCGCCCAGTTTGAAGAACCACTGCGGTTCATCGCTCGGGAAGATCGCCCCAACGATGCGGAAATCGCCTGCCGCTGCCACCGCGGTGTCAGCGGGTTTGGCTTCGTCTGCTTTCGGTACGGTGTAGGTTTTTGTCTTATCCGAATCACCGCAGCCAATGAGCGTGGACAACGCAACGACGACGATTGCCGTGAAGATTCGCATGAATGTACCTTGTTCAGCAGCCGATGAGCGGCGGTGGTGGGCTAGTAGTATTGTCCGCACAATCTCGCATCGCGTCAACGCGAACTTGCGGGATTGAGCTACCACTCAATTATAGCGTTCGGCGGAGTTCGTGGACGACATCGCCATCCTGAACGAGTACGAGATCGGCCATGCCGAGGAACAATCCGCTGCCGACGACGCCAGGCATCGCTTGCAAAATGGCATCGAGTTCGCCGGGATTCGCGAGCGGCTTTACAACCGCGTGCAAGATCGGGTTGCCATTGTCGGAAATGACCGGTTTGCCATTCTCCGAGAGGATTTCCGACTGCATTCCGAGCGCCATCAGGCGGTGTTGCACGAACTTCACTGCGAATGAAAGCACTTCGATCGGCAGTTTGCCGCGCGACCCGAGTTGGCCGACGCGCTTCTCCGCAATCCGTTCGGGGCCGATTAATATCACCAGCTTTTTCGACGCGGCCGCCACAATCTTTTCGCGAACGAGCGCCCGGCCATAGCCTTTGATCATGTTTAGTTTCGAGTCGACTTCATCGGCCCCGTCGAAGGTATAGTCGAGCGGCAATTTGCTGCCAAGTTCGACGAGCGGGATACCGAGTTCGGTCGCCATCGTCGCAATCTTGTTCGAAGTCGGCACGCCGGCAACCTTCAGCCCCGCCCGCACGCGATCGCCGAGACCACGCAGAAAGCGCTCCGACGCCGCCCCCGAGCCAAGCCCCAGAGTCATGCCATCGGTGACGAGCCGAAGTGCCACATCGACGTTGGTCATGATCGCTCTCGCGTTAAGTGAACGGGTTTCCGTTAACGATAGCGAATGTGCAACGAAAGTGGATTGGCGGAAACGATTTGATTCACCATACCCCAACCCTCCCCACAACCGGGGAGGGTGCCAGAATCCAGTTTGCCTCCCCCGTTTGCGGGGAGATTGAGGGGGGTCGTTACACTCAGATAATCTGCTTGATCGGCTCGGCTCCTTCGACGCCGACGAGCTTTTGATCGAGGCCGCCGTAGAAGTACGACAGATGGTTCGGATCGAGGCCCATCTGATGCAGTACCGTGGCGTGGAGGTTCTTCACGTGGTAGCGATCTTCGACGGCGTTGTTGCCGAAGTCGTCGGTCTTGCCGACCGTCACGCCGCCCTTAATACCGCCGCCCGCCATCCACATCGTGAAGCCGTACGAGTTGTGGTCGCGGCCAGTACCGCTCTCGTATTCCGCAGTTGGTTGACGCCCGAACTCACCGCCCCAAATCACGATCGTCGAGTCGAGCAAGCCCGTCCGCTTCAAGTCTTTCAGTAAGCCCGCAATCGGTTTATCGGTGTTACCGCAATGCTTGTTGTGGTTCTTCGCGATGTCCGAGTGGGCATCCCAGTTGTCGTCGTTGTGCGCCCCGCCGCTGTACACTTGCACGAAGCGCACACCGCGCTCCACTAGCCGACGCGACAGCAGCAGTTTCTTGCCGAAGTCTTCGGTGTTGGTGCCATCGATACCGTAAAGTGCCTTCGTTTCCTTAGTTTCCTTCGTGAAATCGACCGCTTCGGGGGCGTGTTGCTGCATCTTGTACGCGAGTTCGTAACTGGCGATGCGTGCGGATAGTTCGCTGTTATCGACCCGCGTCAGCAGGTGTTCCTGGTTCTTTTCCTTCAACCGGTCGAGCAAGTCACGCTGTTGCGCGCGGCTCGTCCCGGCGGGGGGTTGCAGATCGAAAATCGGCGTACCGCTCGCCCTTAATGTCACGCCCTGGTATGCGGCCGGCATATAGCCGCTCGACCAATTTTTCGGTCCGCTAATCGGCCCGCCGGTGTTATCGAGCATCACCACGAAGCCGGGCAGGTTCTCGTTCTCCGAACCTAGCCCGTACGTCACCCACGAACCGATACACGGGTTGCCCGATAGCAATCGCCCGGAGTTCATCATCAGCAATGCGGAGCCGTGAATCGGCGACTCGGCATACATGCTTTGCACGAACGCAATGTCGTCGACGCAAGTCGCCACGTGCGGGAAGAGGTCGCTCACCCACTTGCCGGATTTGCCGTATTGCTTGAACTTCCATCGCGGTTCGACGATGCGCCCTTCGTTCCGTTTGCCACCACGGCCGAACGTCTTGATCGGCACCATCTTGTTGTCTTTGCCCACAAGATACGGCTTGTAATCGAACGTATCGATGTGGCTCGGGCCGCCGTAGCAGAACACGAAAATCACCGATTTCGCCTTCGCAGGGAACATCGGCTTCTTCACGGCCATCGGGTTCAGCAAACTCGAACCCGGCTTCGTCGACTCAGCAGCACCCAGCGCACCATCGGCCGCGAGCATCCCCGCAAGTGCCATCCCAGGGAACTTCGCCCCCGAATCCCAAAGGAATTCACGGCGCGTTCGGCGACAAAATTGGCGGTCGGTAGTCATGACGGGTACCTCTTGTTCTTAATTTTTCGGTAGCCGCAGGTCTTTAGCCTGCGCGGGAGCAACCGCATTCGAAAACCAGTCGTGGCGAGTCTTCGAGACACGACGTCCCAAATCCATCGACAATGGGTGCGGTCCCCACCCATGGTTCCACCATGGGCTACGTGAGCGGTCCCTTCAGGACCGGAAAACAGCCATAATCCCGACCCTGAAAGGGTCGCTCCATCAGCCCATGGTGTAACCATGGGACGGGGCAATCGCCCTCGGAAACCAGTCGTGGCGAGTCTTCGAGACACGACGTCCCGAACAGAAAACGTTCATTTCTAGCGCACGAACCGTCGTGTTTCGAAGACTCACCACGACCCTCAGTCGTTGAAGGTGGAAGTACGCAGGCTAAAGACCTGCGGCTACCAGAAACAGAAGCAGAACCGATCAATCCAGGTACAGGAACTCGTTTGCGTTCAGTACCAGCAGCGCGTATCGCGCGAGTGCGGCGGAGTCGTCGAGCGTGTACTTTGCCTTCATTTTGTGAATGAACGCCAAGTCTTTTGTGACTTCCACGTCGCTAGGTTTGCGACCTGTCGTCAGGCGGATGGCGCGGGACACTTGCTTGGCGGTGTCGCCGGGGAACTCGTCGCTCAGTCGTTTCGCGAGCGATGTCGCTTGTTCATTCGTGAATTCGCCGTTCAACATGCCGAGTGCTTGCGTCGGCACCGTCGTCGTGTAACGTACGGGGCAACTCGAGTCGGTGTCGGCCTGATCGTGATTGATGAGCACCGGCACTTGCAACGAGCGTTTGATGAACACGTACACGCTGCGTCGGTCGCCTGCCGTCGGTTTGTTCGCGTCGTAATGCCAGCCGGAACCGGGTACCGACTGCCCCGCAAGAACCTCACGTGGAATTTTCGGGAACACGCTCGGCCCGAACGGCATAAGGTTCAGCTTGCCGCTTGCCATCAAAATCGTGTCGCGCACCTCCTCGGCGGCGAGGCGACGCATGTTGAACCGCCAGTAAAACGCATTCGCCGGGTCGCTCGTGAGGTTCGCCGCGTTTGCGTTTGCGGAGCGTTGGTACGTCTGCGAGAGCATGATCGACTTGTGAAGCCGCTTGATCTTCCAACCGCCCTCGACGAAATCGCTCGCCAGCCAGTCGAGTAGCTCGGGGTGCGTCGGCATTTCGCCGAGTTTGCCGAAGTCGCTTGGAGTCGGCACGAGTCCCTTCCCGAAGTGGTACTGCCAGACGCGGTTGACCATGACGCGGGCCGTCAGCGGGTTGCTCTTCGAGGCGAGCCAGTTCGCAAGTACCGTGCGGCGGCCACTCGTTTTCGCGCCCTTCGCGGGGGCCGGTATCACGGGGTCCGGGAAGCCGAGCACTTCGGGGAAACCGGGTGCAATCACTTCATCTCGCGGCGCGTGGGGGTTTCCCCGTGCAAGCAAGTGAACCGATGGCGGTTGCACTTCACAACGGTTCACCGACAGTGCCATATCCTGGTTCGGTAACGGCTTCTGCTCCAGGTCGAGCCGTTCCTTCTTGAGCTTGCCGTAATCGCGTTTCAAATCGCCTTCGAAAAACTTCACCGCTTTCGCGATTACCCGTGGCCGATCCGGCCCCTCAGATGCACGTTGATCTTCGGCGGGTAGCTTCTTGATCGCTTCGATTTCGATGACGTTCATCTGCTTGACGAGTTCGCGAATCCGTTCGTTGCGCGCGTTCAATTCGACTTCGTAAACCTTACGCTTTTCGGGTGCGGAGATGTCCGAAGAGTTCGTCGACGATGTCGTGCCACGTGTGTCGCTGAACGGGCGAATATCGCGGAAAAACGCGAGTAATTTATAATAATCGGTTTGCGGGATCGGGTCTTTCTTGTGGTCGTGGCAACGCGCACAGTTGACTGTCATCGCTAAGAAACCTTGTGCAGTCACCGTCACGAGATCGTCGTAGCCATCGAACAGCGATTGCTTCGCGTCGGCGGGTTCGTCGTCCCAAATGCCGAGGCGGTAGTATCCGGTCGCGATGATCGCATCGGCGGACCATTCGGGAAGTTCATCGCCTGCGATCTGCTCCTTGATGAAGCGATCGTATGGTTTATCCTCGTTGAAACTGCGAATGATATAGTCGCGGTATCGCCAGGCGTTCGGCTTCGGGCCGTCGCGTTCGTAGCCATTCGTTTCCGCATAACGAACGATGTCGAGCCAGTGTCGCCCCCATTTTTCACCGTAATGCGGCGACTCCAAAAGTGTGTCGATCAACCGCGAGTAAGCATCGGGTGAAGTATCCGCAAGAAACGAATCGATCTGTTCCGGCGACGGAGGCAACCCGAGGAGGTCGTAATACGCACGGCGAACGAGTGCCGATTTCTCCGCAGGGCCATTCGGCTTCAAGCCCTTCGCACTGAGTTTCGCTTGGATGAACGCATCGATCGGCGAGGCGTCTTTCACGAACGGAATCGCCACCGGTTTGACGGGCTGATACGCCCAGAATTTCTTCGCTTCCTCGGTGACGACCGATGGTGTCGCGGACGGATTGACCACGCTCTCGCCGAGGTCTTCGACGCTCACCGGCATCTGCTCGGTAATCCACTTCGTGAGGATCGCGATTTCCGTATCGGCCAGCTTGCCCGATGGTGGCATCACTTCGGTGCCATCGCCGCGCTTGTTCAGAATCGCCTGTAGAAACAGGCTGTCCGCTGGTTTTTTGAGATCGAACGAAGGCCCCGTCACGCCACCTGCAATCACCGCGGCTCGGTTCGAGAGTCGCAGTTCGCCCTTGATCTTCTCGCCCGCACCGTGGCATTTGAAGCAGCGTTGCACGAGAATCGGTTTGACGCTTTTCTCGTAGAACGCGACCTGGTCTGCACGAAAGCTCGGCTTCTTTTCTTCGCTACGCCCGAAAGCAGACAGCGATAGAAACGCAACCAGCAACAACGCGATACGCGGTGGTGACATCATCAGCATGGATCGTGCCTCAAAGGCAGAGTGGGGCGGGTGAGGCACTAGCATTTACTACAGAATCTAGAATAATTATAGGCCACTCACAATCATTGTTCAAGTGGTTTTGGTGATTTGACAAGGCGATTCTGAAGCCGTCGAAGTTGTGAGACTTCGGACGCAGGAAGTCACTGCGTTCGAAACGAACATTATGTCAACAATTCCGATCCCGTTAGCGCGAAGCATTCGAGCACTGGCGAGGGAGTAAATTCACTAGTTGCGATTGCGGGTCGTGGTGAGTCTTCGAAACACGACGGTTCGCACGCCTGGAATGTCGGTTTCGCGTCGCATCTCGAAGACTCCCTATACGCTGGATTTTCTAATGCGACATCGCGCCTACACGATTTCCGAAAGTCAATAAGTTTTAGACGATTTGACGTAAGTCAGAATTCGCGACGTGCGCAAAGTGACCCGAAAGTGTCGCGAAATGACATCAAAAAGGCGCGCCATGACATCAAAAAGGCGCGTCCAGTCGATTTTTGGTCGTATGGTGACGCGAAACGGTCGGTAATTACGGCGAGTGTGGAACGAAGTGCATTCGACACAACCCACGACAGGATAATAGGATATGGGAAAACACCTCGAAACCGATAAGTAATTTGCGATTAAAAGGTGGCATTTTGAGACAAAAAAACACCCGAAAAACCGGTTTTGGAACTTCCACAATTGTGACTTACGTCGATTATGAGAACGAAAAAGCGCCCGCAGATGTTCTCTGCGGGCATTTTGCGTGAGCGTTAGTAGCGGAATTCCATACCGATGCGGATGCCTTGCACGGTCAGGCCCGTTTCTTTGAACTGGAAGGCAGGGAACTGGCCAGGCGTACGATTCGCACCGCTAAAGGTCGGAATCTGGTTCGGATCGACGCGAAGGTCGATCTGATCGCCTGCTCGAACGACGTTGTTCAGGTACATGAAGTCGTACCCAACGTACGTTCGCAGGCGTGGCGTGATCTGGCAGCCGAGTTTCGCACCGACCCAAGGCATCACGGCGAATTGGTCGCGGGAGTAGCGGCCGATGTTCGAAGGCTGCGTGAGCAAGCCACCGGCGAAGGTTTGCGTTGGGCCACCGGGTGGGGTGATCGTCGTAAACCCGTTGATTTCGACGACTTCGTGATTGACGCCCAAGGCCACACCGGCACGCACGCCCACGTACCAATGGCTGTATCGACGCTCGGTGGCGAAACCGATGTTGGCTCCGTGAAAATCGTTCGTCGTGCGGAAGTTATCGTTGACGGTGAACCGCGTACCGGGGACGACGTTCGTTTGACCGGGCAGCGATGTCAGGTCTTCACGGATGTTGATTTCGTCCGTCAAGTTTAGGTACGTGTAGCCGAGCAACAGATCGAACCGGCCACACGGCCCACAGCAAAGGTTCTTGACGAAGTTCGCACCGCCACCGATCAGGCTGGTGTTCGAATTCACCGTTACGCTACCGGCCAAAATACCCGGCGTGGACACCAATTGCGTATCGGGGAACGACACCAATTGCGTATCGGGGCGGTTCAGGTTCGTGTTGAAGAAGGGGCGCGTGATAACTTGCGAGCCATCCGAACCGGCGGTGTAACGGCTGTTCGCGTTGCCCAGATAAAAGAAGTTACCTTCGATGCCGAACTTCTGGCACTCGTCGAGCCAAAGCCCCGCATTCAGGTAGAACCCGCTGCGAAACTGGCTGTTCAACTGTTTCGTGGGGAACAGAATCGTCGTGGTGGGCTGGCCGAGCGCACCGGCGATGGAACGGGGCGTTCCGACGGGTGCACTGGTGACGAGTGGTGGGACGTTCATTCCGGAAGTCGTCCAGAATACGTATCCGGCATCGATCCAAAACCGTCCGGGCGGGCCGCACGGCGTGCAACAGGCCGCAGCGGGTGCGGGGCAATCGCTGTACGTAGGGCACGATGTCATGCTGGCCCCACCGTTCGCGAGTAAATCGCTGCCAACGGTGGTGGGGACAATCGCCGGTGCAGCCGTCACCGGAATGGCTGGCAACGTCGTGATGGGCGCATCGACGACAGCCCGCGCGAGTCGGACGGCGGGAGCCGCATTAACGGGCTTGACGGGTGTCGGTTGCTGGGCAGACAGACTACCTGCCGCACCAACACAAACGGCAACGCCTCCGAGAAAACGGGTGAGCATGGGATTCCTCCGTGAATCATACTGGGGTTAGCCCAAGTACATATGGGCTGGCGGGAGTGGAACTCATTTCACTGGACTCCGCACACTTCACACATCGGGTTTAACCGTTAATCCCGTGCATTTGATCGATCGGTGAATTGCACAAACGGCTTGGCAGACGCCATTTCAACTAGCGCAAAGCGCACAATCGTTACGATGCAGAAGCTGAACGTGCGGTACATTTTGTTAATTTGGGGCGACAGTAACGAATTTGACTTGCGGAGGTATATGATTTTGTAAGATACTAGGTGTCTTGCGGGTACGGAATATTCTTGCCTAGGAATAACCGCCCTGTTTACACCTGCCCCAGGAATGCTTTTTTCGAATGGATCCATCGAACGATGGCAACGGTTGTGCGGATTTTCTAGCATTCGACACGGACGTGGAACGCCAGGGGTTTGTGTCACACACCATGAGAGGCTTCAGTTATGCTCGGCAATCAGTTTGAAAAATCGCGGACACGGAAGTCTGCCAAGAATCGGACCAAGCCATCGGCTTCGGTCGTACTCGAATTCGTCATTCTTGAGGATCGCGCGATTCCGTCGGTGACGGGGATCGTGTACCAAGACTACAACGCCAACGGCACGTTCGATACGAACGGCCAAGTTCCGAATGCGGGACTTGGCACGACCCCGACTGCGATCGATCGCGGTATCTCGGGTA
>JAYSYI010000634.1:0-8896 GCA_043727665.1 Limnoglobus sp.
TCGGCTCATGGGAAATTCTCGATTGTCGTCGAGTTGCTTCATCTGCTCGGCGTTGGACGTGTTGACCACAATGTCGAATTCGTAGTCGCTGTTCCACGCTTCTTTGGCGTTCGATGGCTTGTAATTTTCTACAGCGAAATTCGTGCCGACGAAGTTAGGGCTATTCCGGAAGGTCAGGTTGTAAACGTCCAAAGGCGCGGCAACGCTCGATTGGACGGTGGCAGGTGAGTAGGAGATACTCGCTACGAATAACACGAGTAACAACGCCAGCACGAGCATCGCCTGAAGCACCCAGCCGTTACGGGCTTCGCGGAAGGAATCTTTGAGGAAAGCGAGGAACTGCATTACTGGGCCCTCCGAGCGGTGGCACGTTTTGCGATGCGAGGACGATCCCCATCCGAATCGAGGTTCGCCTGATCGACCGTTTTCACGAAGGCATCGCCGAGCGATTGCTTCTTCTCTTGTAGGTGACGAATGTGTAAGCCCTTTTCCGAAAGCATTGCGAGAATTGCATCAATTTCGTGCAATTCCCGGACGACGACTTCCGTGTACGTTCCGACCGTTTCCGAACGGTGCCCGAGTTTTGCGACTTCCTCTGAAGGGAAAAGCTGCCCCGGCGCGAGGCCGATCACGTATCGCCCTTCTTGCCGTGTCAACTCGCTGACGGTACCGACGCGAACGAGTTCGCCGCGTTGCAGAATCGCGACGCGATCGCAAATGAGTTCGACTTCTTCGAGCATGTGCGAGTTCACGAACACGGTTTTGCGTTCGCGTTTGAGCTTTTCCATCAACTCGCGAATTTCGCGGCGGCCAACGGGGTCGACGCCATCGGTCGGCTCGTCGAGGAAGATCACTTCCGGGTCGTGGAACACCGCCTGCGCGATGCCGAGGCGTTGCTTCATGCCCTTGGAGTAGGTGCGGATTTTCGAGTCCATCCGCTTGCGAATGCCGACGATCTCCAGAATTTCCGGGATCTTGCGGCGTCGGGTATCGCGTGTCATCCCGTAGAGTTGCCCGTAGAAATCGAGTAAGCTGTAGCCGGTGTGGTATTGCGGGAATTGGTGATCTTCGGGCAGGTAGCCGACCCGTTTGCGAACAACAGCGCGCCCGGCTGGCTCGCCGAGCAGGTCCGCGTCGCCGTCGGTCTTTTTAACGATGCCCAAAAGGATCTTAATGAGCGTCGATTTGCCTGCTCCGTTCTGGCCAAGCAAGCCGAAGATTTCCCCCGGTTCGATCGTCAGGGACACGCCTTTAAGGGCCTCGACGGGGCCGTACCGCTTCCACAAGTCGACCGTCGATATCGCATGTTGGCTCGGCACGCCTGGCTCCTGGTTGGTCGTAGTCTGGCAACAATCGCAAGAGAGTTTGCCTCCGCCGTCTTACTGGGTTTCGCCCGAATGGGGAGAATCTTAATTCGAAACGGAGTTTTTCGTGGTTTCACCTGCACTCGACACTCACCGCTCACCACTCGCCACTACTACTTGCCTTACCTGTAGCTTCTTTGCATAATTACATTTCCTATATTTTGGTGTTGTTGCGGTCGTGCGATGGTAGTGCAGCAGTCTGTATGAGATTAGCCGTCCGCTTTTGAGGCTTAAAACATGTCGGAAACCGTCACGCTGGCTGCTGAGCCACGCACGGGTAGTGGCTCCCATGCTGCTGCCAAACTTCGCAAACTGGGCCGCGTGCCTGCCATTATTTATGGCCACAAAGAGCCAGTCGTTGCGATTAGCATCTCGGCGGAAGATCTGAAACGCGCGATTATGGTGCAACACGCCCGCGTGCTGGACCTCAACGTGAGCGGCAAAACCGAGAAGGTGTTGATTCGCGAACTGCAATGGGATCACCTCGGCGACATCATGTTGCATGCGGACTTCACGCGGATTTCGAAAGACGAAAAGGTGAAGGTCACGGTCCCCGTGAAACTCAAGAACACGCCGAAGAACACCGGCGGTGGCGTGCTCGAACAGCCGTTCCACACGCTGCACATCGAGTGTTTGGCGATTGCCATTCCCGAAGAAATCACGATCGACATCACCACGCTGACGCTCGGTAACCCGATCCACGTTCGCGAATTGATCCTGCCAGCCGGCGTGGTCGTTCAAGAGCCAGCCGACACGATTGTCGTGCAGTTGAAACTCCCGGGTGCGCAAGCGGAAGACGCCGTCGTCCTCGGTGGCGAAACGGGTGCTGGCCCCGAGATCATCAAGAAGGAAAAGAAGGCCGCCGACGACGAGGAATAGGTTCCTTGATGTGGAACTGGCCACTGCCGCTTGATACGGATTCGTGCGAATATGAAGCTGATCGTCGGCCTCGGGAATCCGGGGTCCAAGTATGCGGGGACTCGCCACAACGTCGGTTTCGACGTCGTGGATTACCTGGCAGCCTCACCGTTGGTCGGCCCGTTTCGCTCGCAGTTTCAGGCGGTGATTGCCGAGGCGACCGAAGCCGGGCAGAAGGTGCTATTCGCGAAGCCCGAAACGTTCATGAATCTCAGTGGCCGTGCTGTGCGGCAGATCGTCGATTTTTACAAATTGACGATCGACGACTTGCTGATCGTCAGCGACGATTTCAACCTGCCGCTCGGTAAACTCCGGGTGCGGGCGAAAGGCAGTCACGGCGGGCAGAACGGATTGCGAAATATTCAGGAACAGCTCGGTACCGATGCCTATCCGCGACTACGGATCGGTGTCGGGCAACCCGGCGAAGGCGAGGCGATCGACTTCGTGCTGTCGAAGTTCAAGCCCGGCGAAAAGGCCGCTGTGAACGACGCGATTGCATCCGCCGCGACGGCCGCGATGATTTGGCTGAGGCAAGGCATCGGGCCATGTATGAATGCCGCGAACGGCGGCACCGACGCGAAGCCCGAAAAGAAGAAACCGACAGAAATTAAGCTGCGCGAGCCGAAACCCGGCAAGACGGCCACCGACACACCCGCGAAAGATTCTTAACCATACACAACGGTTGCTCCCTTCGGCCGGTGTCCGAAGGGTCGCTCACTCTTTCGAGTGGCGAGCCGTGGTAACCGCTCCATCGAAACGCGATGGAGTTTTCTCTGAGGACCGCAATGACGATCGCACTGTACGAAACCCTGTTTGCCCTCGATTCGACGAAAGTCGCCGCCGACACCGATGGGGTCAAAACGGCGTTGCATACCAACCTGGAAAAGTACGGCGCGGAAATCCTCGTCGCTCGCCCGTGGGACGAAAACGGCAAGCTCGCCTACCCGATCCGCAAGCAGAACGTCACGCACAAAAAAGCGTACTTCTACATCATCTACTACAAGATGGAAAGCACCAAGCAGGCGGACTTCGAAGGCGATCTTCGCATTAACGAAAGCCTGATCCGCCAAATCACGAGCCGCGTCGACCCGAAATGGGCCGAGACGATCCTCGACATCGCCAAGAACGAAACCGGCTCGCGGTTCGCGATCAAGGGCATGGCCGACGACCCCTCTGCAACTGGCGAAGGCATCATCAGCAACGACCCGCTCTCGCGCGGCATGGGCATGGACGGCGACGCACCGCCACCACCGCGCCGAAGTCGCCGGATGGACGGCCCAGAAAAACCCGAATAATATTGCTACGGGGCTTGCACGCCGATGGTGAAGCCGCCAAACTCAAATCACCATCACACCCGGGAATATTAACTTCACAGCGACTGAACAACCAACCAGCAACCTGGGTGAATGGCACGGAGAGTTCGGTATGGCGAATTTTAATAAGGTGATGCTGATCGGTCGGCTCACCCGCGACCCGGAAACGCGGGCCTTCGCAAATGGCGGCATGGTGGCGAAGATCGGCTTCGCAGTGACGAACCGTAAGAAGAACGCGCAAACCGGCGCGTGGGAAGACGAGCCTATGTTCATCGACTGCGAAGTCTTCAATCGCGGCGAAACCGGTAAGCTTGCAGATCTCGTTCGCGATCGCTGCCGCAAAGGCACGCAGATCATGATCGAAGGTCGCTTGCAACTCGATAACTGGCAAGACAAGACGACGGGCCAGAATCGCTCGAAACACAAGATCGTCGTCGAGAGCATTCAGTTGCTCGACCCGCGACAGGGTGGCGACGAAAACGCGGGTGGTGGCGGCAATTATTCGCGTGCCCCGATGGGTGGCGGAGCACGGCCGAATGCACCATCGGCCAGTGGCTACTCGCAACACAACGACGGACCGCCCGACGATCACGACGACCACGATACGGGGTCAAACGCGGGCGGCGGCAGCAATGCCGAGATTCCGTTTTAACGAAAGTGTATGCTCGGTCCGAAACGTCGGATCGGGCCGGGGGCGAGGGGTCGCCTCTGGTTGTTTTTTTCACACCGCTTGGGGTATACCCCTCCACCCCTAACCGGCCGCACACTGTGCATGGCTGAGGACAGGCGAAAGGTTCCAGATTTCCATGGCGAAGACGAAGTCGAGTAAGCCCAAGTCGAAGGCACCCGTGACACCCGCCACCAAAGGCGAACGGGTTCTGCCGAAACCGAAGATCAAACGTCGTCAACAGATGATGAAAGGTCCGAACGGCGGAATGCAGCTGGTGTTGATAGAAGACGTGGTTCACCTCGGCAAACAAGGTGAAATCGTCGAAGTGAAACCCGGCTACGGTCGCAACTACTTGCTACCCTACGGCCTGGCTCTCATCCCCGATCCGCACAACCTGAAGCGCCTCGAAGTCTACAAGATTCAGGTGTTCAAGGCCCGCGAAGCGAAGATCGCCGACCTCAAGGTACTCGCCGAACAGCTCATGCGTCTGGCGGCCGTGACGATCGAAGCCAACGCGACCGAAGACGGTCACCTGTACGGCTCGATCGGCCCCGTCGAAGTCAGCAAGGCCCTGAAGGCCAAGAATCTGATGGTCGAACCCGACATGGTGAAACTGGAACACCCGATCAAGGAAGCCAACATCCTTTCGGAAATTCCACTGTCGCTCGGTTTCGGGATCGAATCGAAGGTGCAAGTTCTCGTCGTCGGCATTCTGCAAGCCGCGCCGAAGAAGTAATTCACGGTGATACCATTCCAGAACGGCTCGGGGTTGCACCCGGGCCGTTTTTTTATGACAGTAGTAGTCATGTCAAACAATGGAATGCTCGAAGACCGGATGCCGCCGCAGAGTAAAGAAGCCGAGATGGGCGTCATCGGTAGCGTGCTGCGCGACAACCAGGTGATGTCCGATATTCTGCAAGTGATTCGGCCCGACAACTTTTACTACGACGCCAATCAGAAAATCTTCCACGCGATCAAGGACATCTACGACTCCGCACGGCCGATCGACACCGTGCTGTTATTCGAAGAACTCAAGAAACGCAAGCAGCTCGAAGACGTGGGCGGGGCGGCGTACATTGCGGAGCTTTTCGATAGCGCGCCGACGGCGGCGAACGCTGAGCACTACGCTCGCATCGTTCGCGAAAAAGCGATCATTCGCAACCTCATTCACGCGAGTACGGAACTCCTCCGCGACGCGTACGATGGCAGCATCCCCGCCGACGAACTCCTCGGTATGGCCGAACGCCAGATCCTCGAAATCGCGGAGAAGGGCACCACCGGTGAGACGAAATCGCTCGGCGACGCGCTCGGCGAAGCATTCGACCGCATCGATTATCGGCAGTCGAACAAGAACCTCTCGGTGAGCGGTGTACCGACGGGATACATCGATCTCGACAACCTCACGGCGGGGATGCAGAACAACGAACTCGTGATTATTGCGGCACGCCCCAGCGTAGGGAAAACCGCGTTCGCGCTGAACATTGTTCGCCATGTTATCGTCGAGGAAGGGCTTCCCGTTTTCTTCGTCAGCCTCGAACAGGCCCGCGTCGAACTCGCCGAGCGTTTACTCTGCTGCCAGGCCCGCGTCGATTCGCACCGCTTGCGCAAAGGGCAACTCAGCGGCGACGATCTCGACAAGCTCATGGTCGCCGGTGGCGATCTGCGTGGCACGCCGCAACGACCCGTGAAACTGTTCATCGACGATTCGCCATCGCAGACGATGCTACGCATCTCGGCGAACGCGCGCCGCCTGCAACTGCGTCACGATATCAAACTTGTGGTCATCGATTACTTGCAACTCATCGAGCCGGAGAGTCGCCGCGACCCACGGCAAGAACAGGTGGCACAGATCAGCCGGCGACTGAAGGGATTGGCCCGCGAACTGAAGCTGCCCGTGATCGCACTCGCGCAGGTCAACCGCGCCAGCGAGGATCGCCAAGACCACAAACCGCGACTCGCCGATTTGCGCGAATCGGGCAGCATCGAGCAAGACGCCGACACGTGTATGATGTTGCACCGCCCCGGCAAGTTCGACGGCGCATCCGAAGACAACACGCTCGAAGTCATCATCGCGAAGCAGCGAAACGGCCCCACCGGCGACGTGATTTTGACGTACATCAAGCAGTACATGCGGTACGAAAACTACGCCGCCGACTCCGCGAGCGGCTACGGCGGCTCGCTTTAGGAATTCAATTTGCAACACATCTTCGACGTTTAGCCGCGCCGCGTAGGCTCTGCGTAGCGAAGCGCGTCGACTTCACCCATATCCAGTCCTCGGATCGAGGTGAAGTGCCCGCGCTTCGCTACGAAGACTACGCGGCGCGGCTAATTCCAGAGTACTGCTTTCCCTGCGAGTCTGTCTGTGATCGCGATTCTTTTTTTGACTCGGACCATTCCTCCTTGATTTTAATGTTTATAATGCTGATAAAGTTAGAGTGTACTTGAGCGTGTGCAGAAGGACGGTGCCGATGACTGTCGCGAGAATGTCCGATGAAACGATTGCGGAGGCCGCCCGCGAACTGGCTACGGCGTCGCCGCAAACGATTCTGCGATGGGCGGTTAAGGAATTTCACCCGCGTCTACTGATGGCCACGGCGTTCGGTGCCGAAGGCTGTTGCATCATGCACATGCTCGCTGAAATCGAGCCATCGGTGACGATGATTAACCTCGAAACGGGTTACCAGTTCGCGGAAACGCTCGAGCTTCGCGAGCGGATTAAAACCCGTTACGGCATCGAAGTCGTCTATATTCTCCCCGAAAAAACGGTGGCAGAATACGAAGTCGAACATGGTGGGCCGTTATACACGCTTCGCCCCGACCAGTGTTGTTTCGATCGCAAAGTGAAACCGCTCCGCGACGCGATGGCGCACTACAACCCGGCGGCGTGGATTTCGGCGATTCGAAAGGATCAAACGAGCGATCGTGGCAAAGCCGACGTCGTGCAATGGGACGCGAAGTTTCAGGTTGTGAAGGTGAACCCGCTGCTGAACTGGACGAAGAAGGAAGTTTGGGGATTCATCTACAAGAACGACGTTCCGTACAACCCGCTCCACGACCAAGATTACCCGAGTATCGGCTGCTGGCCGTGTACCCGCGCGATCCACGCCGGTGAAGACGATCGCTCGGGTCGATGGGCGGGGAACGTTAAAAAAGAGTGCGGTCTTCACGTGATTGAAGTCAAAGACGGAGCAGGGATTTAGTTCGGCACCAACTTTGGGAGCGTCTGGATGTTGTTCTCCGCGAAAGACGAATATGCGTGCCTCGCCATGCTGGAACTGGCGGTACGCCACGGAGATCCGCACCCCGTTCGCCTTGTCGACATCGCCGAGAAACAAGGCATCCCGCAGCGTTTCCTCGTACTCATTCTACTTCAATTAAAGGGCGCGGGCCTGATTTACAGTACCCGCGGCGCGGCGGGTGGCTACCAACTCGCCCGTTCGCCAGATGAGATTACCCTCGCGGATATTCTCGATACGATCGACCGCACCGAGCCCGCGCAGAACGGCACGAACCGGGCCGTCAACCGCAGTGGCGGCGAAGCGTCGACCCTGACGACCACACTTCGCGGTGTCTGGGAAAAAGTCGCGAAGGCCCAACAGGAAATACTCGAAAGAACAACTCTGAGCGCGCTCATCGAAGCGGGCCAGGGACTACAGTACGTGATTTGAAGCCATCGAATGTCGAATGGTGATAGCGATCGAAACCTTTACGGAGTGACGAATGCCTGACCTGATTGCCCCGCACGGCGGCGTGCTGATTAACCGCACGGTAGCGGACAACGATGCCGCCGAGTTTCGCAACAAAATTACTTGCACCACAGCAATTCCCGTCAGCGACGCGGACCTGTCGACGTTGTATCGGATCTCGGACGGCGGGCTGTCGCCGCTGATCGGGCCGATGGTGAAGGCCGAGTATAATCGCGTTCTCGAAGAGGAAGTCGTCGAGCGCAACGGCAAGAAATACGCCTGGACGATCCCGCTTGCGTTCCCTGTCGAGGAGAGCCTCGCAAAGACGCTGGCCACGGGCAGCACATACCCGCTGAAGAACGAGCAAGGCATCGTGGTCGCCACGTTGCTCGTTCAGGATGTGTACGAGTGGGACAAGGTGAAATACAACTCGTCGGTGTACACCACGACGCGGATCGACCACCCCGGCGCGCGGATCGCAAACAGCGACCCACGAACGTACCTTGTGGGCGGCGAAGTGACGGTGCTGCGTCAGCCGAAGAACCCGAACTTCGGCGACCTCGTGTTGTCGCCACGCGAAACCCGCGATCTGTTTGCGGCAAAGGGCTTCCAGCGCGTCGTCGGTTTCCAGACGCGAAACGCCCTACACCGTGCGCACGAATACGCACTGATTGTCGGCCTGGAGCGCCTCACCCGCGAAGGCCACTTCACTGGTGCCGTGCTCAACCCGCTGGTCGGCGAAACGAAAGCGGACGACGTCGATGCCGCGACGCGAATGAAGACGTACCGTGCGTTGATCGACAATAAAGTGCTCGGCCAAGGTGACATCGACGAAGAACTGTGGAAGAGCACGGGCCGCCCGTTCAGCGATCACATGATGCTGTTGGGCCTCGACATCAAGATGTTTTACGCCGGGCCGAAGGAAGCGGTGATGCACGCGATCTA
>JAYSYI010000635.1:0-2898 GCA_043727665.1 Limnoglobus sp.
GAACAGCGTAACGATATCCCGCAACTGATGGCTGCGGCCGATGTGCTGTGCCAGCCGAACACGCAATCCGAATCGTTCGGAATCGTCTTCATCGAAGCCCTATACTCTGGGCTACCGATCGTCACATCGGACATCGGAGGTGGGGCCGAGATCGTCGACGAATTTTGCGGCGTTCGCCTGCCGCCGAACGATGTCGATGCGCTCGCGGATTGCTTGAAAGCCTTCATCGTGAAGCCAGACATGATGGCCAGTTTCGGTTCGATTGGCTCGAATCGTGCGAAGGAACTCTGCGACCCTTTGCAGCAGTTGATCGGATTGCGAAAGATTCTTTCCGCAGCGATTGGGAACAAATGACAACCATGCCAAATCGAGCCAGTGCGGCCGCACAACAGACCGCTGCGATCTGGGTGATCGGTGTGGTGTGCGTGCAGATTGCCTGCCAACTTGCACTGCTTTTTGAGACCTTGGCACCGTTTCGCGTGTTGTTCCGCTCGGCGGCATTTAGCATGAGCCTGTTGGCGATTGTTATCGTCAGTGGGCGAATCAATCGGCACCCGGCGCGCAATGTTGCGGTGGCCATTCTCGCCATTGTTGGCTTCGGATTCTTGCATCCGCAGACGCCGAACGCACTCGCCGCGATCGCGCAACTCGCGTTGTACGCGGCAATCATCGGGCCGATATTTTGGGTGCCGCGGCTCGCCGTGAATCGCCAAACGCTCGTACAGCTGTTCACCGTGTTCTGGTCGTTTCACGTGCTCAGCTCGATCTTCGGCGTGCTGCAAATTTATTACCCCGGACAGTTTCAGCCGAACATCTCGGACAACTTCACTACGACGGGCGAGTTGTCGAAAGGGCTGCAAATTACGCTCGCCAATGGCGAATCGGTATGGCGACCGATGGGCCTCACCGATTCGCCCGGTGGCGCGGGCATGGCAGGTTTATACGCCTTCGTGTTCGGCATGGGCTTCTTGGCTATCGGCGAACGATGGTCGATGCGGGTGGCGGGAATGGGCGGGATGGTCGTCGGTTTGTTCTGCATTTACCTCAGTCAGATCCGCTCGATCTTCTTGCTAACGCTGATTATCGCGATCAGTTTCGCCGCGATTTTGGCGGCCCTTCGGCGCTATTCCGCGCTCGGCCGGCTCGGTGTGGCCGTACCCATTATCGGCGTGACGGTCTTTTTGTGGGCGTCGGCAGTCGGTGGCGAAGGGATGGTGAATAGGCTGGAAACGCTGATCGAAGCCGACCCTGGTGAAGTCTATTACTCGAACCGTGGGATCTTCCTCGAAGAGACCTTCAATACATTCTTACCCGACCATCCACTCGGATGCGGGTTGGGACGCTGGGGTATGACTGCGAATTATTTCGGCAACGCGAACGACCCGACTGCGTCGCGAATCTGGGTGGAGATCCAATGGACCGCGTGGGTCGCCGATGGCGGGCTGCTGCTGCTGGTCGCGTATCCGTTTGCGATTCTGCTGGCGATGTTTAGCGTCGGCCGCATTGCTATACGATCCCAGGATGTTTGGCTGTCGGGCTGGGCGATTCTCATTCTGGCGTACGACACGGCAGCGATCGCGTTGACCTTCAACTACCCGCTGTTCATCGGCCAATTCGGCCTCGAATTCTGGTTGCTGAACGGCGCGATCTATGCTGCGATGCGGACGACGGGGAGCAAGTGACATGGCATCGTCACCGTGGCTGTTGATCGCACGCGATTTTATTCCCACGGGTGGTATGGATGCCGCCAACTTGTACCTCGCGATGCATCTCGCCGAACGGGCCAACGTGGAAATCGTCGCACATCGCGCGGACATTGC
The DNA here is from genome assembly GCA_043727665.1 of Limnoglobus sp. Lineage (GTDB taxonomy): Bacteria > Planctomycetota > Planctomycetia > Gemmatales > Gemmataceae > Limnoglobus. Next base: position 1,821 of record JAYSYI010000635.1, read on the forward strand.
CGGTGTAACACTCCACACGGTTCATCGGCCATTCGGCCGCGACATGCTCGGTGAAGGCAAACTTCGCGCGGTGGGGTTGCGGAAATCGCGCGAGATGATCGCAAAGGGTGGGCACGTTCTCGCGAATGGCGGTAACTGCCCCGTACCCGCCGCGAACTGGGTGCATTACGTTCACGCCGCCTATCGCGCACCCGTTGCGGGAACATTTCTGCGCCGTTGGAAAGACCGCTTTTACCATCGCCGCGCGCTCCGTTGGGAACGCGAAGCACTGACCGTTGCGAAGGTGATCATTGCGAATAGTGCGCTGACCGCGCGGCAGTTGGTCGAACATTTCGGCATCGATGCACGCAAAATTCACGTCGTTTATTATGGGACGGACCCCGTTCGGTTTGGGCCAATTGAACCGGGCGAACGCGAGGCGATGCGCAAACAACTCGGTTGGGACGACCGGCCTTGGATGATCTTCGTCGGCGGCCTCGGCGACCGACGCAAGGGCTTCGATACTTTGTATGCCGCGTGGAAAGTGCTTTGTAAGAAGCCCGAATGGGATACAAATCTCGCGGTGATCGGGCGCGGCGCGGAACTGGCGCACTGGCAGAATTGCGCGATCGCCGACCGCATCGCGGACCGTATATCGTTTCTCGGCTTTCGGAATGACGTGCCGAACGTGCTGGCCGCCGCCGACGCGATGGTTCACCCGGCGCGCTACGAAGCGTACGGCCTCGGCGTTCACGAGGCGATGTGCCGTGGCCTGCCTGCGCTCGTTTCGGCCAATGCGGGCGTCGCGGAACGCTATCCAGAAAACTTGTGCACACTGTTAATCCAGAACTCCGAATCGCTCGTTGAAAACTTGCAATATTGGCACGCAAACCGCGCGTCGTTTTCGGCACGGGCCGTTGCGTTTTCCGGTGAATTGCGATCGCGGACGTGGGCACATATGGTCGAAGAAATTCGTACCATCGTCGAGGGCACGGCGTGACATCACTCCGCATTCTCCTGGTGATGATCGAGCCTCCGTTGCCGTTCGGGAACGCAACGGCACGCTGGTATTACGTGCTACTGAAGGAACTCGTCGCTC
>JAYSYI010000636.1:0-2894 GCA_043727665.1 Limnoglobus sp.
GGGTAGTGGCTGGAGTCATTCTGCACACAAAATCACTGCGGCGGAAACTCATCAGGTGCCTACAATTCCCACATGCCAAGCGTCATTGTGATCGGTGCGGGGATTAGTGGACTGTCGGCCGCGTTCCGGATTCGCGCCGCGATACCGGGCGTGACGCTCACCGTGCTCGAATGCGCGGAACGGGCGGGCGGAAACGTCGGGACGGATCACCAGGACGGTTTCACCGTCGAACGCGGCCCGAACGGCTTCCTCGATGGCAAGCGTTCCACACTGGAACTGTGCCACGATCTTGGGCTCAAAGATCAACTGATCGTTGCCAGCGAAGGCTCGCGAACAAACCGCTTTCTGTATCAGAACGGCGAGATGTTCAAGCTCCCCGCATCGCCATCGGGCATCTTGCGCACGCCGGTCCTTTCCCTTCTCGGCAAGCTCAAACTCCTTACGGAACCGTTACGCGGGACGCCGAAAAAACTGCCCCCCGACGAGACGATCGAGCAATTCGCGAGCCGTCGCTTCGGCAAGGAAGTCGCGGCCACGTTCATGGATGCACTCGTGACGGGCATCCACGGTGGCGATCCCGCAAAGCTTAGCGTGTCGGCCGCATTTCCGCGACTACCGATGTTCGAACGCGAAACCGGCAGCGTGATTCGCGGATTTATGCGCGCCGCCAAACAGCGACGCGTGGACACTCTCGTACGGGGCGAAACGCCCGGCCCGCAACGGATGTGGTCATTCCACGGTGGCTTACGCACGATCATCGACGCACTCAGCGAACAACTCGGCGACTGCGTGAAGTTGGGCGTCGATCTGCGACGCATCGAAAAGAGTTCCAGCGGCTGGCTGGTTCGCGGTAGCGGAACGCAATCGTGGAACGCCGATGCCGTCGTCGTGACCTGCCCAGCCCACGCGCAAGCGGAATTATTGACGAGCGTCGATGAGTCACTTGCCACTGAAATTGCCGCGATTGGTTACACGCCCGTTCACGTCGTGGCGATCGGCTACCAGCGCGAACATGCTCCGCTAGACCTCGATGGCTTCGGCTATATCGCTCCACAACGGACCCGCCGCGATGCACTCGGTGTGCAATGGTGCTCGTCGATCTTCCCCGACCGCGCCCCGCCGGGATACGTGCTTTGGCGCGTCCTTTGCGGCGGAATGAGTCGCCCCGATGTGGCCGCGTACGACGACGAAACGCTACTGCGTTGCGTCCATGCCGAGATGAAAATCACGATGGGCGTGACCGGCGAACCGGTGTTCCACAAGGTCGTGCGTTGGCCGCGTGCGATCCCGCAATACCTCGTCGGCCACCTCAGTCGCGTCGCGCGAATCGAGACGGCCGCGGCGAGTCACGCGGGGTTATTTCTCGGCGGAAATGCTTATCGTGGGATCGCGATGAACGATTGCACGGAACGGGCGGGGTGGTTGGCCGATTCGGTGGCCCGATTTTGCCGGTTGCATGTTTGATGCTTTCGCGAATCGTCGGAAAGTTATAGGATAGCGTTCAGTTTCGAACCTCTTCCTGCGGTCTGCGAGGCGCATTATGCGTCAGGTTTTATCGCTTATTCTCGGCGGTGGCCGGGGTGCTCGTTTGTTCCCTCTCACGAAACAACGCGCCAAACCGGCCGTGCCCGTGGCAGGTAAGTATCGGCTGATCGACATCCCGATCTCGAACTGCCTCAATAGTAAACTCAACAAGATCTACGTGCTCACTCAGTTCCTCAGCGTGAGTTTGCACCGGCACATTTCGAACACATACAAGTTCGACATGTTCAGCAGCGGCTTCGTCGAAGTGCTCGCCGCCCAGCAAGCCTACGACGAACACATCGGCTGGTACCAAGGCACCGCCGACGCCGTCCGGCAGAACATCTCTTACATCAAGCGCGAAGAACCCGACGAAGTCCTGATCCTTTCCGGCGACCAACTCTACCGAATGGATTATCGCGAAATGATCGAAACGCACCGCAAGAGTAACGCCGATGTCACGATCGCGTGCATCCCCGTAGAGGAAGAGCAAACGCCCGGGTTCGGGCTAGTGCAAATCGACGACACGGGCCGAGTTCGCAGTTTCGCCGAGAAGCCGAAAACGGCAGAAGCACGCAAGCCCTACTTTACGCCGGACAAGTGGGTCGAATCGCAAGGTTACAAGACCAACGGACGAAACTACCTTGCAAACATGGGCATTTACTTGTTCAAGACCGACAAATTGTTCGAGATGCTCAACACGCCGGTGCCCGACCCGCTACACAACGCGAATCTACTCCCGCACGATTTCGGCTCGAACGTGTTCCCGAATCACGTGGCAGACCGGCACATTCACGCCCACCTGTTCGACGGCTTCTGGGAAGACCTCGGCACGATTAAGAGCTACCACGATTGCAGTTTGGCACTCGCGGAACCGGAGCCGCCATTCGACTTCTTCCAGCCTGAAGGCGTCATCTACACGCGGATGCGGAACTTGCCCGCGAGCCGAATCAACGGGGCGACGCTCGACCAATGCACCATCGCCGACGGTTGCGTCGTGGGTGCCGGTTCGACGATCTCGCATAGCATGATCGGCGTACGTAGCCGCGTCGGTTCGAATTGCAAACTACGCGATGTCGTGATGATCGGCTCGGATAAGTTCGAAACCGTCGCCGACCTCGCAGAGAATCGGCTGCTCGGCCGCCCCGACTTGAACATTGGCAACGGCACGCAAATCGAACGCGCGATCCTCGACAAAGATTGCCGCATCGGCCACGGCGTCCGCATCCGCGATCACGCCGGTGACGCCGACTACGACGACCCTGCCGGCCGTTACCACATCCGCGACGGCATCGTCTGCGTGCCCCGCGCCAGCGAGATCCCCGACGACCTGCAAATTTGATCGAGGCGAATCGATCATGAGCGAGTCAGAG
>JAYSYI010000637.1:0-8837 GCA_043727665.1 Limnoglobus sp.
CGCCTCGCGTTGCTCAACACGCTGACGACGGGGCGCGTCCTCACGCATACGGCATCGACGGGCAATCGCTACTTCGCGCACAGCTTGCTAAACGTGCCCGCCACCGCCGATGCCCAACTGGCGATCCAGACGTGGGGTAGTCCCGCGTGGCAGCGGAGTGACCCTGACAGCGCCGCCGACTTGCCGGAGTTGCCGTATCTGCCCGTGGCGGACATTCTCGACGACGACGCGCTGAAAGCGTGGCTCGGTTCACCGACGCACCGCGAACTGCTCGAATTCGCATTGCACGCGCTACTCGGTACGCCATCGGACGTGCGAATCGTCTTGGCCGCGAGTGCGGACGACGTGGCGAAGATCGTTTACGCCGTCACGCGGGTGTTGCCGTCGAGCCTCATTGAAGACTTCACGTTCTCGACGTACGAAGCGAATCCGCACAGTTGCACGGCACGGCTGATCGGCCACGATGCGGGCAACCCCGACACCGAACTGCCCGAAGATTGTTACCGCGATGGCTACATCGGCCTGAACCTCGCCACCGGTCGGCGCTCGGATGTTTCGAAGGACGTCCCGTTTGCGGCGTTCGCGGTGAAGGCGCTTTCCGATGGAAAATTCGACAAGCTCGACGAAGTCAAAGGCCACTGGCAGCGGCTCGGCCTGAGCGATGCGAAGCACTTCGACCTCGTCTTCCGGTTGACCCGCGGCACCGGCGTGCTGACCAAAGACGAAGCCGTCGTCGCGCTGTCGTTCCCGGCCGTTGCGGCGTGGGTTTCGGCGCGATCCGATGCCATGAATCAGTTTCTCGAATGGTCGCTTGACGATCGTGCGTTTGCGACGGGATCGTTTAGCCGCGCTGTGCAACCGCTGCGCCAGAAACCCGATGCGATTCTGAAACTCGCCAACGTCGTTCGCGAAGAAGGCACGAAAGCGGTCACGGAAGGCGACATCAACCGGGCCGCAAACGCGATCGAAGTCGTGATGCCGATGGTCGCGCCGTCGAAAGCCAACGCGATCTGGGGCGAGCTACTTTCGCAGATTCCGGAACCCGATGCGCTAACGTGGGAGATGCGGCGTTACCTGCTGCCGCGCTTCGTACGCTTCAAACAACAATCGCAATCGGCAACCGCGACGATCGATGCCGCGTTCACGAAGTGGCTGAACGTGCCTGCGGAGAAACTCGGCGAATTGCTGTCGCTGGATTTGCCGCGCGGGTATCAGATGGCGGCGTGCCGAGCGTGCCTGCATCGTGTCGGCGAGCCGACGACCGCGCTCGCGGAAACGCTTGCCAACCACCCGCGGCTCGCGCTGTCGCTATTGCAACCGAGCGAAGGAGTCGAGGCGGACAAGGCGGTGTCGCTTTACGGCACGCTCCTCACCGCCGTGCCGACGCACACTTGGTTCGAGGATGTCATCGGTGCGGCGAGCGGGTTCGACAAACCGCGTCTCAACCGCTTTTTCCTCGCGACGCTCGATGCGGGCAAGATCGACGCCGATCGCCTGATCCGCACGCGCGGCCCGGCACTACTGGAGCTTTTCGCAGGCGAATCGGGGCTGGATCGCGTCGGGAAACTGTTCCTGAACGCCCCACCCGCAGACCTGCTACATAGCCTCGGGTTGCAAGATTTCCTCGTGAAACTCGCCGAGCAAGACAACCTCAGCGAGGAACTGAAATCGCGGATCGCGGCGGTGCGGGCGATCCGTGGCTACCTCGATTCGCCGACGTTTACGACCGAAGCGATGACGCCCACCGCTGACGCGTTGATCGTGCAACCGCCGGTGGTTCCGCTGGCCGCAAAGGGCGAAGTCTTCGCCGCCGTCGCCACGGGGCTGCTGAAACGCAGCGAAAGCGCCAGCGTGCAACCGCAACTCGAAGCGGTGCTAACGACCTTCGGCACATCGCTCGCCAACGACTCGGCGGACCTTTACGAAAACCTGTTGCGCGACTTGCGGAACCGTACCGACTTCGGCCGAAACGAGAACCTCGTCCACACGTTCCTCGCCGTGGCACTCGGCGCGACGCAGACGGAATCGCTGACTGGCAAGCTCGATAATCTCGATGGCCACGCCTTCGCCGTTGCCACTGAAGCGGCAAGCCGTGGGGGCAATCGTCTGTTGAACACGATCGACACGCACTCGAAATCGTGGCCGAAAGAAGCGCGTACGAAGTGGGGGTTCCTGCTCGCCGCCGTCCGCCCCGAAGGCATGATGCGGGCCGCCCGCCACACGATGTGGTTCGCCATCGGCGCAGCGGTCGCCTCTGCCGCGTGGTGGTTCATGCGGTAATCGGCTGGTTTCATATTATGAACGCAACACTCTTCACCGGAGATTTGCGTGACACCTGGAACGATGCTCGTTGTGACGTTTGCCACCCTCACCGTGGCGTTGTTCGCACTGTTCTGGGGCGGCAGCCGATTCTTGCAGGCATACGCTTACAACGCACCCGCGAACAAACTCGCGATTCGCGGGCTGATTGCGGGGCTTTGCATCGGCGGGTTTCTCACGTTTTGGGTGTTCATCAATACGCGGGCCGAATCGAAAGATCGCTACGGCACGTTCTTCGAGTTCAACCCCACCAGTTCGCACCCGTTCGATTCGTTCGACGCCATTCGCCGCGGTGGCAGCAAAGACGACAAAGGCCAATTCCGCGAAACGACCGCATCATTCAAGAAGCAGGGGGATCGCTTCCTCGACACCAAAGACACCACGAAGTCGTTCAACATGACGACGGCGGATTACGTCGTTGTGGCAGTGGCGGTGAAGGACGGCGAGAAAGCGGTGCGCTACGATGCGGACCTCGACGCGAACGGCAGGTACAAGAGCGGCTCGAACCGGTTGTTCAAGGAAGTCGGCGGACGGCGTTACATCGAATTCGGCCAGTCGAACAACCCGAGTGCGGTGTTCGCGCCGAGCCGAGGCGCACTCTGGGCGGCACTCGGGCTGAACGCACTGCACTACGCGGTCTGGACGCTCGTCATGTGGGGGGTGTTGCGGTTCACGCCGGGGCACGCCTTCGGGCTAGCCGTGGCACTCGGGTTGCCGACGATGTTGCTGCTCATGCCGCTATTATTCGACAAAAATAAAATGCCCGACTCGTTCGGCAAACCTGTCGTGCAGGCCAAGTGAACGTCCGAAACGAATTCGCGCTCACCACTGTGCATATCTTCACCGGGGAGTATCCGCCGGACCCTGGCGGCGTTGCCGATTACACCGCGATCATCGCGAGCGAACTCGCCGCTTCCGGTTGCGATGTCCACATCTGGTGCCCCGGCGAACCCACGACGCCGGTGTCCGATGGCATCATCGTGCATCGCCTGCGCGGCGGGTTTCAACCGGCATCGCTGCTTGCACTCTCGCGACAGCTTTCTCGCTTCGCCGGGCCACGCCAGTTACTCGTGCAATACGTCCCTCATGCGTTCGGCATGAAGTCTCTGAACGTGCCGTTCTGCGTCTGGTTGTGGTGGCGACGGGTGTGGCACGGCGACCGCGTTCGCGTCATGTTCCACGAAGTCTGCGTGCCGTTCGTCTGGCGTCCGATCGTGTGGAATGTCTTCGCATTCGTTCACCGCGCGATGGCGTTCATCCTGCTCCGTGCCGCAACGCAGATCGACGTCTCAACGCCCGTCTGGTCACGGGTGTTACGCGGTTGCGGCCTCGGTCGACGCACCGCCAACGTCTTGCCGATACCGAGTACGATCCCGTACGTGGACAATCCCGTTGCGGTTGAAGTGGCGCGAAATGCGATTTTAAAAGGTGACGCGGAAGCGAAGATCGTCGGCCATTTCGGAACCTTCGGCACGCTAATGACGGACTTGCTGACGCCGATACTCGTGGGGCTGCTCGATGCGGAACCGACGGTGTGCGTGTTATTCATCGGCCGCGGTGGCGAGGCGTTTCACCAGAACTTCGTCGCGGAACACCCGCAGTTCGCCGCGCGAATCACCGCAACGGGGAGGCTCTCTGCGGTGGAAATTTCCATCGCACTACAGGCGTGCGATGCGATGGTGCAACCGTACCCCGATGGCGCGAGTGGCCGTCGCACGAGCCTGGCCGCCACCATCGCGAATGGCGTCCCCAGCGTAAGCACAATCGGCCCCGCCACCGAGCCATTCTTGCGAGAATCGCCTATCGCGCTCGTGCCCCTCGGCGACGTGCCCGCATTCATCGACGCCATCTGGATCGCGATGCGAACGCCTACTTCGCCGGCAGGTAAAACAGGTTCATCAGTTCGAGGCCCTCGGCCGCCTGGAACGTGATCGGGCCTTCATCGGGAACCTGCCCGGACTTGAACGCGAATTGACCGTTGACGCTCTGCGTGACGCCGTCTTTTCCGAAGTTCATCGTGACGCGCGTCCACTTTCCTGCGGATTCACTGCCCGGCGATTTGTACGTGTACTTGCTGTTCGTACCTAACTGAACGGCGAGTTCGGATTTCGATTTCGCAGGCATTTTCCAATCGAAAATCAACTCGCCGCTCGTGACCTTCTGGTCGAGAACGAGGTCGCCTTTGCCGTTGGAACGCAGCGAACCGCCCGCCGTCCAACCCGCATTCCCGGCCGTCCAGCCGTGCATCGTCTGCCCGTCGAAGAGGCTCTTGTGCCCGGCCGCGACGGTTGCGGTTTGTTCTTTCGTCGGGTTCGTGCTCGGCATTTCCTTGATCTTGATGTTGCGGAAGTGACACTCGACGCCTTCGCTTTCGAGCGCCAAATACCCCTTGCGCGGGTTGCATTCGCGAACGCCGGAGACTTCCTTGCCGTTCACGTGGAGCTTGATGATGCCGTCTTGTGCGATGATCTTGTAGTGGTTCCACTCGCCCGCACCCTTGGTGCGATCCTCGCTCGGCAGGCAGCGTTCCATGCCCTTTGGATGCGGCCGATCCGGGATGCATTTCGCACCCCAGATGCTAAAAATATCCCCCTGGCTCGTTGCCCAACCGTCGGCAGGCTTGTAGTTGAGCAGCACCTGCACTTCGATCCCGCGCGTGTATTGCGAGCCGATGGCGGGCAACGGATCGCCCCAGACGAAGATGCCAGAGTTCGCCATTTTCGTCTTCTCGACGTGCATCCATTCGACTTCCATAATGAAGTTTTCGTACTGCTTCTCGGTACTCAGAAATCCCGTCGGCGTACCGGTCGTGACGATCTCATCGCCCTTCACCGCAAACGTCTTCGGACCGCAATTGACGTTCACCCAACCCGTCAGATCCTTCCCGTTGAACATCGACACATAGCCATCTTGTGCCGAAACGGGGGAACTCACACCGCACACAAGAAACGCAATCGCAACGAGCCAACCCGGTAACCGATGCATGTCTGAAACTCCGTGGAACAACGCGGACAGTTCAACAGATGGTACCCATTTTCGCAGCGATAGCGAAGAGATTTCCGGGCCGGGTCGCCCAGGGGGTAAGCGACATGGTCTAAGAGAGCGACACCTTCCGTGTCGGGGTGCTTTCTTCGGTCCTGAAGGGACCGCTCACGTAGCCCATGGTGATACCATGGGATGCGGCCGCACCCATTCACAATCGTGGCGGATCACGTCGTGTCTCGAAGACTCGCCACGACTGATTTTTGTGGGTAATTGCCCCCGTCCCGTGGTTCCACCATGGGCTGAGTGAGCGACACCTTCCGTGTCGGGGGTGATTTCTTCGGTCCTGAAAGGACCGCTCACGTAGCCCATGGTGATACCATGGGATGCGGCCGCACCCATTGTCATTCGTAACTGTAATCATTTTTCAATTTTGGTTGTTGTAATCTCTTTGGCGTTCGCCAAACTGACATGACTCTTTCTCGAATTAACATGAGTCTGCAATGGCACAATCGCTCGCCAAAGTGTTCCTTCACGTCATCTTTTCCACAAAGCATCGCGAGCCAACGATACTCCCATCCTGGCAAAACGAACTATATAGCGTGCTCGGTGGATTAGCAAATACGCATGGGTGTCAATCGTTGCTTGTGGGTGGAGTTTCGGATCACGTTCACATGCTCTTTCAACTCAGTCGGACGACGACGATTGCGGACATCCTGCAACAAATTAAATCGAGGTCGTCGTCCTGGGTGAACGAGTCTCGTGCTCCAATGACAGAGTTTCACTGGCAAAGAGGATATGGCGCATTTTCAGTGAGTTATTCAAAAGTCGAATCGGTTCTCGAATACATTCGAAAACAACCAGAACACCACAGTTCGCAAACTTTTCAGGACGAGTTCCGCGAATGGTGGCGAAAATACCAAATCGAATGGGACGAACGCTATGTCTGGGATTGAAACGGGTTCTCCAGCCCTTTCAGTCGGCGCGGGTTTTCGGTCTCGAAGACTCGCTCCCATGATATCACCATGGGCTGAGAGAGCGACACCTTCAGTGTCGGGGTTGATTTTCTTCGGTCCTGAAGGGACCGCTCACGTAGCCCATGGTAATACCATGGGAGGGGGCTGCACCCATTCGCAATCGTGGCGGATCGCGTCGCGTCTCCAAGACTCTTCACGACTGGTTTTCGACGGCGGAAGCCCTTCCCATGGTTCCACCAAGGGCTGAGAGAGCGACCCCTTCAGGGTCGGCGACTTTCCGGCACTCCGTATATTTAGAAGAACCTGCTAAAACTCCCCGTTCGGATGATGAGATTGCCGATGAACGACACGGTCCTGAAACTCGGTATCCCTGCCGGGTCTTTGCAAGATGCCACGGCGGAACTGTTCCGCAAGGCGGGCTACAAACTCACGTTTGCGAGCCGCAGTTATTACCCGAGTATCGACGACAAGGAAATTCATTGCACGCTGATTCGCGCGCAAGAGATGGCGCGCTACGTCGAAGATGGCTCGCTCGATTGCGGCCTGACTGGCCACGATTGGGTGTTAGAGAACGATGCGCACGTGACGGAGTTGGCCGAACTCGTGTTTAGCAAAGTCAGCCGTCGGCCCGTGCGTTGGGTGTTGGCGGTGCCGAACGATTCGCCGATCCAGGGGCCGAAAGACCTTGAGGGTAAGCGGATTGCCACCGAAGTGGTGAACCTCACGAAGCGTTGGCTCGCCTCGCATGGCGTCACGGCACAAGTCGAATTCAGTTGGGGCGCAACCGAAGTCAAGCCGCCGCGGCTCGCCGATGCCATCGTCGAAGTCACCGAAACGGGGAGCAGCCTGAAGGCGAACAATCTGCGGATCGTCTGCGATATTTTGCAAAGTACGACGCGATTTATCGCCAACGAAGCCGCCGCGAAAGATCCGTGGAAACGCCAGAAGATGGACGATTTAGTCCTGATGCTGAAAGGTGCGATGGCCGCCGAAGGCAAGGTCGGGCTGATGATGAACGTCCGCCGTGACAAGCTAGAATCGGTGCTGATGATCCTGCCCGCACTGCAAACGCCGACGATTTCGAGCTTGTCGGACCCGAGTTGGGTCGATGTGAACACGATTCTCGAAGAAGCCGAGGTGCGGCGAATCATCCCGCGACTCAAGGCCGCCGGCGCGAGCGGCATCGTCGAATACGGCATCAACAAGATCATCGACTGAAAGGGACGTACGCATTCGCATCGCGTCTCGCAGACTCCCTCGCTAGCGCGTCGGGCTAACAATTCCGAATTTGTTAGCCCGAATAGTTAGCGAGGGGAGGACGTTGACCTGTTGCGATTGCGGGTCGTGATGAGTCTTCGAGACGCAATGCGCGTTCCTCTTTACTCAACGGTGGTAGCATTTTTGTTACTAGAATCACTCCATGAGCAATGCGGAAAAGTACCTGCGTCCGGAAGTCATTCGCCAAGTGGCGCGGCTGGACTTGCGCGCAAAGTTCATCGTCGAGGGGTTCCTGACCGGCCTGCACGGCAGCCCGTTTCAGGGGTTCAGCGTCGAGTTTTCCGAGCACCGCAAATACACGCCGGGCGACGACCTCAAGGATCTCGATTGGAAAGTCTACGCGAAAACGGGCAAATACTATGTGAAGAAGTATCGCGCCGAAACGAACATGACGGGCCACTTAGTGATGGACTTATCGAAGTCCATGGGCTACACGTATCGCCAGGAACTCACGAAGTTCGAGTATGCGATTTGCCTCGCAGCCGCACTCGCCTACTTGATGATTCATCAACAAGATCCCGTCGGCCTCGTCACGTTCGACGACAAGATTCGCACGGTATTACCGCCGAAAAGCAAGCGCAGCCAACTCGGGACGATGCTCTCGTTGCTCGCGAATTTACAGCCAACGGGGCAGACGGACATCGCCAACGGCCTGTTTCAACTGGCGGGGTTGTTGCGCGGAAAATCGCTAATCATGTTGTTCAGCGATCTGCTGACCGACCCCGATGCCGTCATGAAGAGCCTGTATCGCTTGCGCCATGCCGGGCACGAAATCATCTTGTTTCACATTCTCGATGAAGCCGAGGTTCACTTTCCGTTCAGTGGCATGAACAGTTTCGAAGACCCCGAAACTGGCGTCGTGATGAAAGACATCGACGCCCGCGGCATCCGCGACGATTACCTACAAAGCCTCGGCGAATTCCAGGCCACGTGGAAGCGCGAATGCGGCCTCGCCAACGTCGACTACGTACCAATCGACACGAGCATCGGCTTCGAGATCGCGTTGATGGAATACCTCGTCCAACGCACCCGCCGGTTTTCGTGAGGAGTGGCAACATTGAGAATCTTTCTCATACAGAGTCTTGCAAATTGGCAATGTCGAAAAGCGTTTAACGAACCGGCTGAAAACAAAACGATCACAATGGTGACGTGGTCTGTTTTACCGCCGATGATATCGCGAATGAGTTCGAGGAGTACACCTATGATTGCATCCCGTTAGGATTGTCGCCGCATTCCGTCGTTATCTTGATTCACGCGTTGCGGAAGTCAACGGAGAAATGA
>JAYSYI010000638.1:0-8819 GCA_043727665.1 Limnoglobus sp.
GGCGATCTTCCCCATCGTCACCGCCTTCTGAAGCACGTCGCGGAGTTTCTCATTTAACTCCGCCACTTCACGGTATAGCGTGAGGCTGCGTTCGACATCACCTCAAAAGAAATTCAACTACATCGGTTACATCAGATCGGCGGTCGTCACTGGCCCGCGTGCGGCCCGGCGAACATGCAAAATCGGGACCGTCTTTCCCAGGATCGCGAACAGAATTCGATAGGTGCCACGCCGTTTGCCGAATAGCAATTCGCGAAGTTCGCACCCCAAAGCGTCGGCCTCGTCCGCGAGCGGACACCGAAGGGGCAATCGTTCCAACGAGTTGATACTGGCCATCAAACGGGAATACCAACCGACCATCGCATGCGGTGCCTGGATTTGAATCTCGCTCAGGATTTCGTCGAGGTCGGCTTCGGCTCGCGCAGTCAATATCACGTGATAGATCACGGATTAGTTACCAGTCGTAGGGGAGAGGGCGTACTTGGTCGCCAGGTCTTGAAACACATCCTGAGCCGGCCTCGTCCGACCGGCCGCAACATCGGCCAACCCTTCCCGTAATGCGGCGAGGGTTTCGGCTCGCGTGGTCTCTTGCTCGTTCGCCCGCTCGACGAGCCATTCCAAATAGGTCGTGACATCGGCATATCCTGCCTGAGATGCCTGGCGTTCGGCCAACACACTCGTGATTTCGGACAGGGTGACATTTACCGTTGGCATAGCATGTTCCTCTTCAAGGTGCAGCTTATCATACCCGACGGACTCAAGTTCCGCTTCGCCTTTGGGATAGTACTGTTGGGCTGACGCCACCGGGAAGGGGTGGAATAGGGCTGGTTGGAGAAGTTTGCATAATTCAAGAACGCGATGTCAATTGCTTACATTTCTCATGGTAAAATCGTAACCCGCCTCGGATCGGTCGGACCAATGGCTTGAAAGCGTTTCTCCCAGAACAGTTGATCTGTATCGAAGCCTTCCTCACATAGCTTTTCCAGAGTGAGTGCAAAATACTCATCGTATCCTGATGAAAAATCTTCCGTATGGATTTTGGCAAATGGATTCTGTGCCATCATCGGGTGTTCGCAGGGCACGCGACTCAAACCGAGTTGCTCGCGCGCGAGGTTTAAGAACAACAGCTCTGCTGGAAACTCCGAATTCCAACCTACCAAGCAATAAATACCATCTTCATCCGGGTAGGTGTAGTTCACTGATTTATAAGCATGCAAATCGGCGAGTCGATGGACGTGCTCATCTAACTGCGAACGATCATTCCAGTGCGCAAATATTGCTGCGTACGGCCCGTAGACCTCTGGCTCGACGTTGGCAAGCAGTCGATCAATTTCGGCCGAGGGCCTCCAGAGACCGTACAACCGCAACAGGTACGCCCCGACCGATCCGCCGATGATTGCATCGCGTTCCACAACCCGCTCCGGCTTGGCAAGGACGCGGACGAGTTCGGTGAAGAGCCAGTGCCCGATCTCGTCCTCACGCAGGACAAAACAGGCCGCGCCGAGCATCGTGATCTCAGCAAGATCGATTGGACCAATCGTATTGCACGCGAACCGCTTGGTCGAGCCGGTTCGTTGCGCTTCGGCCACCAGCTTACGGAGCCGAATGAAATAGATGGCGTTGACCAGAACCTCGCTACGCCAAGCGAGATGGAAATGGCGGAAGCCGAGGAGTGGATCTTTTTCTACAGATTTAATTGCGTACATGCACCATATTCCTACGGAGGTCAGTGGCACGCGAGATTATCACTTCGGCAGATCCAGACAGATGTTGTCGAAATTCGTTGATGATTTCCAGAGTGTTTGCAGTGTCTTTGGCCGTCTTACGGCAGCTACGCGCGACCTTACCAAACGACCAACTCGATGATGACTTTGGCATTTAAAACCCTTTCATGTTTGGCACCCATCGTCTGACTTTTGTTACGAGTGTACCTGGATTCGATACCCAATCGAGTTTGATCGCAACACCGCAAATCTTACCATTAGCAGCGATTTCATCTTCTAACACTTTCAGTGCTGCTCGAGCATTAGGTGACAGATTCGGATTACCAGATCCGCCAAATCGCCACAGGACATTTTGCGCATATCCGTCAGCACCCGCTCGCCAAGAGGATGATTTTACCCCACAAACACGCCGCCGGTGAAGCCGTGTTCGATGTCGATTTCGAATGACTTTGCGGGGTTGCTGCCGGTTGCGATTGCGTTGCCGAGGTAGCCGGTGACTTTGCTGCCGGAGCTGGTGATGACGTCGGCGCGGTTGTCGTTGTCGAGGTTTTTTACGCTGACGCGGACGCCGTTGCGGCTGTTGGTGTCGCCTGCGAAGAAATTGCCGAGCGGGACGTATTCGTTGGTTTGCAAGCTCTTGCCGTCGAGTACGAGTACCCTTGGGCCGCCACCGGGGCCGCCGCCAGCGATGAGGTCGGCGAAGCCGTCGCCGTTGATGTCGCCGGCGGTAACAAAGATGCCGTTGCGTAGCGTTTGCTCGAACGCGAAGAAGTCGCCGAACAGCTTTTGCGGAGCGTTGAGGGCGACGCTTTTGCCATCGAACGCCGCGACGCGGGGGCCACCTCCGAACCCCGCCACAACGATGAGATCACTCGCGCCGTCGGCGTTCAAGTCGCCGATGGCGGCGCGCGCCCCACCCCGGAAATTCGCATCGTCGATCCCGAAGAAACTTGCCAGTCGGCTGAAGTCTTTGCCCGAATAAACATCCACTCGCGGCCCGCCGCCTTCGTCAGGCGTGATCGCAAGGTCGGCGACCCCATCGCCGTTGACATCGCCAGCCGCAATGTACACGCCACCCGTAAAGCTCGCTTCAAACGGGCTGACGGCGAAGAGTTCCTGTTGCGTTTTGCCATCCAGAATGCGAACCCGGCTGGCCGCACCGGGGCCGGTTCCGACGATGACATCGAGCGTGCCATCGCGGTTGAAATCCGCCGTGGCGGTGCGAACATCGACGGGCAGATTCGGGAACGGCATCATGGAAAAACGCACGGTGCCATCGGCATTCAGGAAGCGAACTTCGCTACCCACACCCACGGCAATCGGTTGCGAACTCAGTGTCGCAGGCGGTGGCGGAGACACGGGTGGTGGCGGCGAGACAGGTGGAGGCGATACAGGCGGAGGCGAAACCGGTGGAGGCGACACCGGTGGTGAAGTTCCGTTTGCGAACGTGAGCGGTTTGGCATTGGACAGGCCGTAGCCGAAGAAGACCGATTTGCCATCGCTGTCGAGTTTCGTGGTACCCGAGCGTACTTGTACGTTCACCACACCGGCGGGTTGCGGTGGCACGACGACGTCGATACGCGAATCGGAAACAATCGTGAATGCGGGGGTCGCGTTGCCGAAACTCACGCTGAGATTGCCCGCCGCGCCGCTGAAATTTTGGCCGAATATCGTCACGGCCGTGCTACCCGATGTCGAGCCGCTGGTTACGTTCAAACTCGTGATGACGGGCTTGAGATCGACGACCTGGAAGTCTGCGGGTTTGATCGTTCGCAAGTCGAGGATGCGGTCCATGTCCCATTGGTTCGATGGCGTTCCCTGAAAGAAAAAGTCGCTGCCGTTGTCCGCGACGATCAGCCCGTAATCCTTCATCGCTTGCGCCATCGCCTTGGTTTCCGACGTCCAGTTTGCGGGAATCGCGAAGTCGGCACGCAGGCGGAACCGCTCGCCCATTCGCGGCAAATCGGCCGTCGTGCGGCTACTCGCGAAGTGCGATGCGGGGTACACGAACTCGTTTTTGGTTTGCACCATCGTCACGCGGATGGCGTGATCGATGACGCCCTGCCCGCCCGCGGCCACGGACAACGCTTCATCGGGGCGGATCAATCCCGGCAGAATCGGCAACCCGGCGGCGTCGGCACTCGTCCAGTTCAACGTGCGAAAACTGTCCTGGTTCAAGTCCCAAAAACTCACCTGATACGCCCCCCAGACGCCGACGGGCTTCGTACCACCGTAGGAAAATGTCGTCTCGCTCGGCCGGGTGGCGTTGTAAAGTTCGTATAGTGCGTTCGCGGTTTTGTCATAAATCAACAGGTGCGAATCGCCGCGTGACGACGACGGATTCGGGCCGGTCGCACCGTCACCTTCGATCACTGCACCGATCGGTATCGGCACGAGGACATTGTCACTTTCGTTCGCGTAACCTTCGGGCGGTATGAACACCGCCACCTTCGGCGTGCTGGCATCGACAACGGTGACGGGTATGCCGTAAAGTTCGCCATCGGTCACGGGGTTGCCGAAATCGGGCTTGATGCCACGCGACCCGGTGCGTGCCACGATGCGGGAGATGATGGCACTCGAATTCGCGGCAATCGGGGCATCGGTGATCTTCTGATTCCACGCACTATCATCGGGAAACAGGTTGTTGCCGAAGAACGCGGGCAGATCGCGTGCTTCCAGTTCGACGACGGAAATCGAAGGCCGCATGAAATTTCCCCTGGTAGCACGACGATTGCGAAACCGCACACCGAAACGTAGGGCAGATATTCCGGGCACGCGCAACAGAACGCCACACGGCGGTGCGCGACTGTCGGACAACCCGACGAACCCGACATACAATTACGCCAACGGACATCGTTTGTGCAAGGAGTTTCGCCTGTGTTTCGTATCGGTTCGGGCCACGACACGCACCGTCTGCAACTCGGGCGGCCGCTCATCCTCGGTGGCGTGACGATCGATTACGCGAAGGGACTGTACGGCCATTCGGATGCCGACGTGGTGCTGCACGCCATCACCGATGCGCTTCTGGGCGCGGCCGGAATGGGCGACATCGGCGACATGTACCCCGACACCGACGAGTTTTACAAAGGTGCGGACTCGGCGATTTTCCTGAACGGCGCACTCGAACGACTGCGAAGTGGCGGCTGGTCGCCGGTGAACTTCGACATCACGATCTTCGCGCAGGAACCGAAGCTCGGACCACTAAAAGCGCAGATTCGCGAGCGAATTGCGTCCCTCGTCGGGTTGCCGATCGATGCGGTTAACGTGAAAGCGAAGACGGGCGAGAAGGTCGGCCACATCGGCCGCAGCGAAGCGATCGGTTGCCACGCCGTCGTGCTGATCGAGAAACGATGATCGACACCGTCACCATTGTTGCGGAAATTTTGAACGGGTACGCCCTGAATCCGCGTGGTCTACACGGCGTCGTTCACTGGGCGCGTGTGATGGAAAACGGCTGGAAACTAGCAGAAATCACCGGCGCAGACCCGGACATCGTGACGCTGTTTGCGTTGTTCCACGATTCGCGGCGGCTCAACGATGGCAGCGACTGGGGCCACGGGCTTCGCGGCGCGAACCTCGCGAAGCGACTGCACGGTTCGTACTTTGAACTGGATGATACGCGGTTCGATCTGCTATACCGGGCCTGCGAAAGGCACACCGAAGGCACGACCGATCTGGACATTACCGTGAGCACCTGCTGGGATTCGGACCGGCTCGACCTCGGTCGCGTCGGCATCGAACCGGACCTGAAGTATCTGTGTACCGATGCCGCACGATTCCACGCCATCCTGCGTTGGGCCAACAAACGCGCGACGTCCGATTACGAACCCGCGATCGTAATCGCGTGGAACGTGCCGATGATGCTGAGTGAGTGACATAATCAAGCCCCCCGAGAGATACGGATGACGTTCCAGGTATATTCGACGCTGTCGCGCAAGAAGGATGCATTCCACAAGAAGCCGGGCGAGCACGTCAGTATGTATGTGTGTGGGCCGACGGTCTATAAGCCGAGCCACATTGGCCACATGGTCGGCCCCGTGATTTTCGACACCGTCAAACGCTACCTCACGTACCTCGGTTTCGATGTCACGTGGGTGGTGAATATTACCGATGTCGACGACAAACTCATCGTGCGTGCGAAGGAACTGAACACGACCGTTCCGGAACTCGCGGAGCGGATGACGAAGGACTATCATTCGTGCCTGGCGTTGCTCAATGTTACGGGTATCGATCGCTTCCCAAAGGCGACCGAGCACATTGGCGGGATGATCGCGATCATTGCGAAACTGGTCGAGACGGAGCATGCTTACCCGGCGAATGGCGACGTCTATTTCGACGTGGCGAAGGATGCCGATTACGGCAAGCTGTGCGGGTTCGACCCCGAACAGCTCGAAGGCGGCACGCGGATGGAAGCGAGCAGCAAGAAGCGCAACCCCGGCGATTTTGCTTTGTGGAAAGGGGCAAAACCGGGCGAGCCGAAGGAAGTGACGTGGGACAGCCCGTGGGGGCCGGGCCGCCCAGGTTGGCATATCGAGTGCAGCGCGATGAGCCAGCAGTTGCTCGGCGACACGAGCGACATCCACGGCGGCGGCCTCGACTTGCGATTCCCGCACCACGAAAACGAACTCGCGCAAAGCGAGAGCTACACCGAGAAACCATTCTCGCGAATCTGGATGCACAACGGCCTACTGAAACTGCGGACGGGCAAGATGGCCGGCTCGCTCGGCAACGTGCTCAACGTCGCCGATGCGGTGAAAGTGGTGAACGGCGAGGTGCTGCGCTTCTTCATGTTGAACACACATTACCGCTCGCCGATCGACCTCGGCGACTGGGAACCGACGCCCGGTTCGATCCCGAGCGGGTTGCTGAATGCACAAAAGGCGTTCGACACATTCGTGCGGTTTGCGGACCGCTACCGTCGCATTATGGGCAAAAGTTTTTACGCAATTGACGCACCGACGAAGGGGAGCCATCGCCGCCGGTTCGCCGCCGATCTCGGCGAATATATGAAGCGCTTCGGCGAGCATATGGACGACGACTTCAACACCGGCGGGGCCGTCGGCGTGCTGTTCGAACTCGCGACGTCGTTAAACCGCATGGCGGATGCGGGCCACCTCGAAGACAGCGCACCGAAGCGCGACGAAGCGGTGCTACCGGTGTTCGTGGAAGGCGCGATGCTGATGAAAGAGATGGGGCAAATCCTCGGGATCTTCCTGCAAAAGCCGGAGGAAGTGAAACTCGGCGGCGACGATAATCTCGTTGCGGGCCTAATGGAATTGCTCATCGAGTTACGGAACAACCTGCGAGCCACCGCCAAAGGCATCGCCGATAAAGCCGACCCGACGAAGAAGATTCTCTTCGATCAAACCGACATCATTCGCAAGCGACTCGGCGACCTGAACGTGACATTGGAAGACCGCGCCGGCGGCACCACGTGGCGCGTGGGAAATTGACGGTCGGTTATCCGCACTGGGTCGCGGCTACTGCGTACCCAGAGCACTCGGTCCCATTCTCACTTCGTTTCCAAACCCCGCATCGTTCCGGTGGCACCGGCGAATTTGTCGGACTCGATGCCGAGGCGTTGGAGCATGCTGACGAACAAATTGGGTAGCGGGTAGTTGTTGTCCTTGTCGAAGGCCAAGTGTTTGCCGTGTTTGAAGCCGCCACCGGCGAGTAGGATTGGGAGGTTTTTGTTGTCGTGGTTGTTGCCGTTGCCGAGATTGCTACCGTACAGGACGCTGGTTCGGTCGAGCAGGGATGCACCGTTCTCTTTCGCGGCACCGAGGCCCTTGAGCAACTTCGCCAACTCGTTGAACTGGGCCAGTTCGAGATTGCGAAGCTGATCCAGCTTGTCGACCCGGCCGACGTGGTGGGACAGGCCGTGGCTCTCATCGGAGACACCGGGAACCTGGGCCCCGAAACCGTCCAGGCGAATCATCAGCGTGACAATCCGGGTGGAGTCCGTGGTTAGGGCGAGGCGGATCAAGTCGTACATCGCCCCGAGCCTTTCCAGGAGATGTTCGCCATCGCGTGGCGGCTGCGCATCGACTTTGGGCTTTGGCATTTTCTCCCATTCCTGAGCCGTCTGTAGGCGACGCTCCACTTCGCGGACGGATGAGAAATACTGATCGAGCCGGTCGCGGTCGGCGTTGCCCAGCGATTTTTGCAGCGACTTCGCCCGCTCGCCGACCGTGTCGAGGATGCTTCGGCCGACACGTAATTGCTCGACTTGGCGTTCGACAGACGCCTTATCCCCTTCGACGAAGAGTGTGCGGAACACCTGGGCCGGGCTGCGTTCGGCGGGCAGCATGACGCCATCAGATGTGAACGACAGCGACTGGTTGCCGTTCTGCGCGACGACGAGCGAAAGCGAGGAGAAGCGCGTCTTTAAGCCGATGCGCTCGGCGGCATACTGGTCGAGCGAAATCGTGTTCCGAAACGACGCCGCACCCGGATGGGGTGCTGCCGTCAGGAACGCGGCCTCGGCCGAGTGACCGCCGGTCACGTCCGGGTGCGAACTGCCGGAGATGACGGTGAATTGATCGCGGACATCACGTAGCGTTTGCAGGTAAGGCGTCAGCTCGTAGTCCGCCCCGGCCTTTTTGGGGACAAAGTGGCGTTCGAGCACACCGAGGTTGGTGCAGATGCCGACCATCCGCCGCGGTGTTTCGTCAGCTTTACCGGCGGGTGATTCCGCGCCCAGGGCAGGCCGCATCGCTTCCAGCAGGGGTAGCGACAAGGAAACACCCGAAGCGCGGAGAAACGTTCGACGAGAGAGTGTCATGGCTATGCTCTAAACTTACGATTGTGGTGGTTTCGTCTACAAACACGAGTTTAATATCTACTGGCCGCGTGGTAACTCACGCCCCTCGTTCGTCGGCCCGGCGCGGCGAAAGGCTTCACTTTGTACGACTTCATGCAGCAATAATCGGATGCCATGGCCACTGGTACGGGTGCGAGTGATGGCTGCCTCTATCGCATCGCGATCCGAGAAGCGATTGCCCGCTCCGGTGGCGTAGATCGACAATTGACGCAAGAGGTTTCGGGCGAGCATATCTTCGTCTTTGGTCAAGAGTGACTGCAGACCGGCAACAT
>JAYSYI010000639.1:0-8810 GCA_043727665.1 Limnoglobus sp.
AACAACGCAAGGTCATTTCGAACTGCATTAAATAAATTTTTGCTACGATTAAAATTCTAACTTCTAATTTCGTGTGTTTCGTGGTTATTTCCTGATGAACGTAGACAATTTGCGTAATCACCTGAAACACGATGTGAACGAAATTGGATTCCTAATACAATAGCGTCGTCTGAATATAAAGTCGTCTGTTTAGCGGTTATTTCACGATGAGGTGAACCCTTAGCCGAGATCATTTTCAAAGACGAAAGCTATCGAATCATGGGAGCATGTTTCGAGGTCTACAAAAATTTGGGCTGTGGTTTTTTGGAGGCGGTTTATCAGGAATCGCTGGAAATCGAGATGTCGCTTCAGGTGCTGCCGTTTTGTGTGAACTCGCCATTATCGTTGTCGTACAAAGGCCACGCCTTGAAGCAGCGTTACGTGCCGGACTTCGTTTGCTTCGACAAAATTGTCGTCGAACTTAAAGCGGTCAAAGAAATCGATGACGTTCACCGTGCCCAAGTGCATAACTACCTCAAAGCCACAGGCCACAAACTTGGCTTGATTGTCAACTTCGGACATCATCCCAGCGTCGAGTACGAACGGATTGTTCGTTAACTTTGCTGCTGGTTTTTCTGTACTTCGTCTGAATATCCGTTAAACTCAACGCTTCAAAGCTCTCACAAGAGGCCGTTATGCGTCAGATGATTACGATCGGTTTGTTTGCGTTTCTTGGGGTCCAAATTATCGCCGCGCCGGTGCCGAAACCGGTGAAGACCACGGCAGAGAAAATCGTCGGCAAGTGGGATCTCGTCAAATCGAGTAACGGCCTTGCAGAAGGCACGAAATGCATCGTCGAGTTGACTAAGGACGGCAAAATGTCGATCATGATGGAGTTCGGAGAACGGACGAGTAAGTACGAAGGAACTTACAAACTCGACAAGGACAAAATCGACTATGAAGTGAGCCTGAACGGCAACAAAAAGGCAGAAATCCTCACCATCAAAACGGTCACGGATGACGAACTTTCCGTTACCGACCCCGATGGCATCGTCGAAGAGTTCAAACGCGTCGACGAGAAAAAGGAAGTCAAAGACGAGCCGAAACCGAAACCGGAAATCCTTAAGAGGTAGCGCGAGTTACCGTGTGTTGCGAATGACTTGTGCTGCCTGTTCGCACTCGGCTTGCGACACGCCGTAGTGCGTACAGGCACGAATCGTTTTCTCGCCGAGGGCGGACACCACCACGCCCTCCGACTTCCATTTTGCGACTAAATCTTGCGGGCGATGTCGCATCGTATCGACATCAAACCAGACGAGGTTTGTTTCCACTTTTGGCGGTGCCAATTCGAAACCGGGCACCGATGCAATCGCCTCGGCCAGCGTCTTCGCGTTGAAGTGATCTTCGGCTAATCGCTCGATATGGTGGTCCATCGCATAGATGCACGCCGCCGCCAGAAAGCCCGCTTGGCGCATCCCTCCGCCGAGTTGTTTGCGCACACGCCGTGCCTTCTGGATCGCATCGCGTGTACCCGCCAGTGCCGAGCCAACGGGTGTGCCGAGGCCCTTGCTGAAACAGACTGAAATCGTGTCGAAATGCTGGCACCATTCGCGGGCCGTTACCCTTGTGGCCACGATCGCGTTCCAGATCCGCGCACCATCGAGGTGCATGGCCAGTCCTTGTTTCCGTGCCCAAATCGATATTTCCGCAATCGTCGCCAGTGGCATAATCGTGCCGCCGCCGCGGTTGTGCGTGTTCTCGATTGAGATCACCCGCGTGCGCGGCGAATAGCCATCATCGGGGCGGATGCGGTGGCGGATGTGTGAGAGATCGAAGCGCCCCCATTGCCCTTCGACGGTCTGCGTGGTGACACCGCTGAGCGCGGCAGGGGCACCACATTCCCACAACACGATGTGGCTGTTCGCTTCGAGCAAAATCTCGTCGCCGGGTTGGCATAAAATGCGAATCGCGATCTGATTCGACATCGTTCCCGATGGCACGAACAGCGCTGCTTCGGTACCGAGATACGCGGCCACTTTCGCTTCGAGGGCGTTCACGGTCGGGTCTTCGCCGTAGACATCGTCGCCGACAGCGGCCGCCATCATCGCGGCTAACATGCCCGCCGTCGGTTTGGTGACCGTGTCGCTGCGAAGGTCGATCATGCGTGAATCCGGCTTAGCGTTTCAGGGAGTACAAGACTGCGGCCGTGCCCAACTGCAATGCACTCTCCGGGTTGTATCCGAGGCAGTCGGTCGACTTGTGTCGTTCGAGCGCACAACCGATGTCGAACGGGCTGTAAATGACCACCCAACGCCCGTCAATTTTGATGCCTTCGAGCAGTGGTGGCAACTCGAGGTAGCCGCCATCTGGCCCCGCTCCATCGGCTTTCTCGCGACGCTTCACCGTGCGGATTTCGGTGCCGTTGAGCTTCTTCGAGTAAAGGAAATCGTCGGTCGGGATCCGCTCGAGTTTGCTATCGGGAAAGAGTTTTTTCGCATACGCACGGAACGATTCGTCGAACTCTTTCTTGCCGCAGCAGGAGTCCGCGAACAGCAAGCCGCCCGTTTCGAGCGTCATTTTCACGTTCTCCAACTCGGCCTCGGTCATGTCGAACCGCTTGCGGCCGTGCATGTATACGAACTTGAACTTGCCGAGTTCCGCATCGGCGGGGCCGATCGCTTGTTTGTCTTGAATCACCTGCAAACCCGTGGCTTCCTGAACGTGTGCCATCAGGTTTCGCATCGCCGCCGGGGCAGGGGGGGCCTCGTCGCGGAGGCGAAGTTGTGCGGGCTTGAACGCGCCGCGTGGCGGGTTGAGTTCGAGTTTGCCATCCGCGATTTTCACCTTCGAGCCGCGCTGTTCGGGTGGCTGCATCCCCGTTGCGTAGGCGATCACATTCCCTGCGAGTTGGTATGCCCGTTCCCCCCGATTCCCGGCGACCTTGCCCTTCGCGATCATGTATTTGTTTTCTTCCCAATACCCCGCCACGGGCTTCGTACAAAGCACAACGACGGTTTTACAGCCGCGATCGAGGCACTCAATACCGGGGAAATCCGCAGGCGAGACGTTGTAGAACGATCGCCAAATCGAGTGCTCGGGCGGCATCCGTTCGAGTTTGTTTTCGGGGAACAATTCGCGCATCAGTTCGCGAAAGCCGTTCGTAAATTCGGTGTCGCCGCAACACGCTTCGGCAAACAGGAAGCCGCCTTCGTCGACGTATTTCTTCAAAATCTCCTTCTGCTTCCCGGTGAGCACGGGTCGCTCGTGGCCGTTGAAATAGACGATCGGGCTTGCGAGTAGCGTCTCGACTTCGGCCTTGGTTTCTTCGGGTGTGAAGTCGAGTTTCCGCGTGTCGTAGATTTGCCATGCCATCGGCAATCCGTTGAAGAGTTCGCGGCTTGCGAACTCGGTAAGGTGTCGCACATCGCTCTGTTTGCGGTTCCAGCCTACGATGCCATTTTCGCCATCGCGGCCTTGCCCATAAGCCAACTTCGTGAGTAACACCGGCGTTTTGCCCTTCGATAAAAACAGCAGTGCGAAACTCGTGGCGACGTTGCTAATGCGGTCGGCGAGTTTATCTTGACGCGACCACGTGCCATCGTCGTTTTGCACGCGAACGAGATACTCGCAGCCTTCGCGGTACCAGTCGTATTTTCCAATGAAACGCTGTCCCGACAACCGGCCAAGACGCTCGATGCCGTAGATGTTGTAGTAAGTCGATTTTAAGCCCGGCACGTTGTCGAACGAAAAGCGGCTGGCGATCCAGTTCATGCCTTTCGCGACTTGGCCGTTCGTCTCGTAAAGGCCGCACTTCGCGGCCACGCCCGTGTTCACATCGAGTTGTTGCTGGCTTTCATTTAAGCCCATTCCGGAGATTAACAGCCCGCACACTCCCGCGGTCGTCATCGTGAAACTCGGCCCGCTGAGGCTGCCGCCGCCACCCGATCGCGTGTAGTCGTACGTCCAATATCCGCCGTTCGGTTTCTCGTCGCGTTGCGTCGAAGTGTAGAGGTCGCGGATGCTTTGCCAGTGCTTGTCTTCGATCTTCACCCCCGCTTGTTTCGCGGCGTAAAGTCCGAGGAGCGCGTACTGCGTGTTCGATCCGTCGGGGATCGGGTTCATCGGGTAGCTCCACCCGCGAATCGCGCCTTTTTCATAGATGGCGTTTGCGATTAACCAGTCGGCATTCCGCTTGATTCGCTGGAGGTCTTTGTCTTGTCGCGCCTCGGCAAATACCATCGTGGATAGCCCGACGACGTAGGTTTTTCTCGGCTCGAGTCCGCGTAGAAATTCGAGCGAGCGCTGCACGACTTTGTCATCGGCGCTGACGCCGCAATTCAGCAGTGCGAGCGTGACGAGTGCCGTCTGCCCGCCGACTTGATCGCTCAGCGATTCGAGCACGACACCTTCCCAGTTGCCCTCTTTCGTCTGGCGCTGTTTCAGCAGCGCAACGCCACGCTCGATCGAGCGATTAACGCGCGTGACGAACTCTTGGTCCGACCCTGGGGGCGCGGAATGGACTTGTGCAGCAGTCCAAAACAGCGTGAAGGCTGCGAAAAGGATCACCCGAGTTGCCATGATGCGTGCTCCCGTGACTGTCGCAAACGACTGCCCCATCGTACCAGAACTGAAACCGATGATAGGGTGCAACGTTGGCGATGTTGCGTGACTGCCATTCGCCGCGCGGGTCGAATACTTTACCAACGTAACGGTTTTTGCCACGATTCCTTCAATTCCGAAAGTTTCGCCCAGACGATCCACTCGCCGGACGCCCCTGCGATGCGTAATCGTTGCTCGGTCGTGGTGGTGCCGATTTTCGCGAACGGCAGCTTACCGAGTATAGCCGTGAGTGCGTTTGCATCGCCCGGTTTCACCTCGACTAAAAACCGCGTTGTCGATTCGCTAAACAACCGGACTTCATCGCTCAGGTCGCCCGCTGACAACCCGTTGACATCGACGCCGACGCCGCCTGCGAACGCCATTTCGGCAATCGCCACGACGAGGCCACCCTCGCTGAGATCATGGCACGAACGCACGAGGCCCGATGAAATCGCGAGGTGCATCGCGGCAAAAATCTTCGGCGCGACTTCGAGATTCGGCCTTGGTGCGTGTCCGCCATCGCGGCCCGTTACGAGGTGGTAATGCGAACCGCCGAGTTCGTCGTGCGTCTCGCCCACAAGGTAAATGTCGTTGCCTGCCGCTTTCAGGTCCATCGTTACGCACTTCGAAATATCGGGCACGCGGCCGAGTGCGGAGATCAACAGCGTGTGCGGAATCGTGATGCGTTGCGTCGGCGAGCGATACTCGTTGTTCAGGCTATCCTTACCGCTAATGAACGGTGTGCCATACGCGAGCGCGACATCGCGGCACGCCTCGGCGGTGCGAACGAGCGCGCCGAGCATTTGCGGGTCGTTGACGTTGCCCCAGCAAAAATTATCGAGGATGGCCGTGTGTGCCGGGTCCGCGCCGACGGCCACGACGTTCCGCATCGCTTCATCGATCGCCGCGGCGGCACCGGCCCACGGGTCGATGTCGGCATACCGCGGGTTGATACCGTTACCGATGGCCGCACCGATGCGCGAACCGAGTACGGGCATAATCACGGCGGCATCCGACGGGCCATCGTTCTTCACGCCGACGAGCGGCTTGATAACGCTGCCACCTTGCACCTCGTGGTCGTACTGCCGTATCACCCATTCCTTCGAACAGACGGTGTAGCTAGCGAGTATCCGTGTCAACGCGTCTTGTACGCTAACTGACGATGTGGTGTCAGTCGCGTTCGGCACTTTTGGTGCGGACCATTCGGCGATGCGTACGACTTGCGGGCGGCCATCGTGAAGGAATGCCATCGAGACATCGGCAACACGCTGACCGTGGTATGTCAGTTCGAGTCTGCCCGTATCGGTGAACTCGCCGAGATCGAATGCTTCGACGCCCTCAGACTCGCAAAGTGCTTGTAATTCAGGCCAGTTCGCGGGCGGTACCGAGAGGACGATTCGTTCTTGCGATTCGCTGATCCAGATTTCGGTGTAACTCAGGCCATCATATTTCAACAGTGCCTTATCGAGTTCGACGCGGGCACCACACTCGGCTCCCATCTCGCCGACAGCGGAGCTAAAGCCACCCGCGCCGCAATCGGTAATCGCGGTGTACAGCCGTCGGTCGCGGGCTCGTAAGATCACGTCGAGAACTTTTTTCTCCTCGATCGCGTTGCCAATCTGCACCGCCCCGCCACTGACTTTCTCCGATTGATCGGTGAGTTGTTCCGATGAAAATGTCGCGCCGTGAATGCCATCGCGACCGGTGCGACCACCGACGGCGATGATACGTTCGCCGGGCGAAACGAGCTTCCATTCCATGCCAACCGGGATGAGGCCGACGGTGCCACAGAAGACGAGCGGGTTCGCCAAATAGCGGTCGTCGAACAGGATCGCACCGTTGACGGTGGGGATGCCCATGCGGTTGCCGTAGTCGCGTACGCCGGCCACGACGCCGTTCATGATGCGCCGTGGATGGATGACACCGGGCGGCAGTTGCTCCGGCGGAAAGTCTGGGTTTGCGAAACAAAAAATATCGGTGTTGCAGATCGGCTGCCCGCCGAGGCCGGTGCCTAGAACATCGCGAATCACACCACCGAGGCCCGTGTTCGCGCCGCCGTACGGTTCGATGGCACTCGGTCGATTGTGCGTTTCCACCTTGAAACAAAGGTTAAATTGGTCGTCGAACGTGACGATGCCTGCGTTGTCGGAGAACACGCTGACGCACCAATCGTTCGCGCCGAGGTTCTTGCGGATCGTCTGTGTCGCGCCGAAGATCGTCTCTTTCAGCAAGTTTTCGTAGCGCCGCGTCGTCGTGCCGGTGGCGGTTGTTTCGGTGTATTCGATAGTCCCTTTCAGCGTTTTGTGCGAACAATGTTCGGACCACGTTTGCGCGACCGATTCCAGTTCGATGTCGGTCGGGTCGCGGTCGAGTTCGCGAAAATGTTGCTGAATCGTCCGCATTTCATCGAGCGACAATGCGAGTTGGCCATTCTTACTAATTTGCAACAACGCGACATCATCGAGGTTGCGCAGCGGCACGATGGTGATTTTGAAATCGTAGCGTTTGCCGCGCGTGAAGTGCTCGGGTTCCAGCGTGCCGCTAATGATGCGTTCGATGGCATCGTTCGCCAACACGCGGCGAAACAGGGTTTCGCGATCAGTGGCCACGAGTTCGCGCGTACTGAAGTAACGCCGGAACGTGTGGATTTGAGCAAGGGGAATGCCGATGTCGCGCGATGCGGCCAGCACGCTTTCGGAGACGGGGTCCATGACGCCGGGCTTCAGAAGCACCGTATACGAATGCCCGTCAGCAATCGTGCCGACCGGCGAAACGGTGACGGTTTCGACGAGTGAATCGACGAGCAATTGGCGAGCGAGCGTCGCCGCCTCCGCATCGTCGAACTCGCCTTCGAACAGGAACCCGCGTGCCGCGGCGGAAATCAAATCGCTGCCCCGTTTACCGTGGGTTAAGAGATCGAATTCCTCGCACACGCGGTCGCGCTCCACATCGCGGCCCACCGGTCGAATTTCAGCTTCCCACAGCATCGCGCACCCGTTTCCCTTCGTTGAGCCAATGAATCAAACCCGCCCCGTCGTCGGCCGCAAGCAGCTTGCGGAACGTATCGAACTGCTCCGCGAAGCGGTTGCACGCGGCCAACACTTCTTCGCGATTCGTGCGAAAAATCGGTTCCCAGATCGCCGGTTCGGCGGCGGCAACTCGCGTCGTATCTTTGAACCCACCTGCCGCAATTGCCAGGTGCACCGGATCGACGGCACCCGCAAGCGCCGCCGCCACCGCGTGCGGTAAATGGCTGATGTACGCCACCGCGCGGTCGTGTTGTTCGGGCGACATTTCGATGACGCGACTGCCGAGCGATTCCCAAAATTGCGCAATGTGTCGAACCGAAGTCGGTTCGCTGTTCTTGTGCGGCGTGACGATACAAACGCGATTCTGGAACAAGTCGGCTCGCGCGAAGGCAGCCCCTTTTTTCTCTGAACCCGCCATCGGGTGGCTCCCGACGAAACTGGCGGTTTCGCAAAGGTTCTCGACGATATCGCGTTTGGTACTGCCGACATCGGTAATGAGGCAATCGCGTGGGCAGTGTGGGGCAATTTCGCGAATTTGCCGCACGATGTCGTCGACGGGCGTGCAGATAATCACGAGATCGGCGCGGGTGACACCCGCAATCGGGTCGGTTGTGTATTCGTCGAGAATTCCGGCGTGCTTGGCTTCTTGCAGTCGCGATTCGCTGCGTCCGACGCCAATGATGCGGCGAGCCACGTGCTTGGCTTTCGCGGCAAGTCCGAGCGACCCGCCGAGCAAACCGACGCCGAAGATCGCGAGCGTGTCGAAAAGCATATGGTGACTTCGTGCGTGAATTTCGTTCGCTACTGTTATACCGAAACGCCTGTCACCGTGGAGCACGTTTCTCACGTGCCTTCTTACGTTTCGTATCATTCCTGAAATCATCCCCAACCAATCCCCGGTGCCACCATGCGTTCGATCGTTTTGCTCATCGCATTCCTGAATTTTGTACCCGCAGTTGTGTCTGCGGACGCGGTTCCACTATTCAACGGTAAAGACCTTACGGGCTGGACGACGTACCTGCGCCCCACGAAGGACGATGCCAATCCCGACCCGAAGAAAACGTGGTCGGTTGTCGATGGTTCGATCATTTGCACAGGCAAGCCGAATGGTTTCATCGCGACCGTAGCCGAGTACGAAAACTACACGTTGCGGCTCCAGTGGCGTTACACGGCGACGGCGAAAGCGGGCAACAGCGGCGTGCT
>JAYSYI010000640.1:0-2879 GCA_043727665.1 Limnoglobus sp.
TAAGTATTCGCTCTACAAATAGATAAACCCCGATACGACTTGCCTTCCCTAAATCGGGAACATTGTTTCTCGTCGTTCGATGCGGTGAATGCTGGGCACGCAACTCACGAAACGAACGATCTTCCATACAAGATCGTGTTCGTTTCGTTTGCATTGCTGGTACTCACGGATCGATGCGAGAAACCGGGCGTAGCGGGCAAAATGAAAAGGGATGGACACGTCGATGCCCGAACCGTTGATCATTGCGCTTCTCGTCCTCGCAGGATTGGGAGGCGGATATGGGATTTCGAAACTGTTTAGCAAGCGAACTGGCGTCGCGTCCATTATGGACACCGAGGTCGTTCGCTCCGCCGAATCCAAGGCGAAAGAGATTCAAGACCAGGCGCAACGCGATGGCGAGCGCATTATCAAGGATGGCGAGCTGAAGGCCAAGGAAATGGCATTCAAACACAAAGAAGCCATCACGCGCGAACTCGATGTCACCCGAAACGAAATCCGCGAGCACGAACGCCGTAACGAGAAACGCGAAGACCTGCTCGAAGAAAAGTACAAGGACATCAGTCGAAAAGAACACCTGCTCGATGGCCAGATCAAGAAGAATCAGGATTCCAAAACGACGCTCGATAAGAAGACCAAAGACCTCGAAGGACTGATCCAGGACGAAACGAAACGCCTCCACGAGATTACGGGGCTGTCGCGCGAAAATGCCGAACGCATGTTGCTTGATCGCCTCGAACGGCAACTGTCCGACGAAATGTCGGTACGCATTCAGCGGCATACCGATCAACTCAAGCAGACTTCGGATTTGAAGGCACGCGAGATCATCTCGATGGCGATCCAGCGGTGTGCTTCGGACCACACTGCCGACACGACCGTCAGCACGGTGGACATCCCCAGTGACGACATGAAGGGCCGCATTATCGGCCGCGAAGGTCGCAACATCCGCGCCTTCGAGAAATGCTCCGGCGTCGATGTCATCGTCGACGACACGCCCGGCGTGGTGATCGTTTCGTCGTTCGACAACATCCGTCGCGAGACGGCACGGCTGGCGTTAACGAAGCTCATTGCCGATGGTCGCATCCACCCGACGCGGATCGAGGAAGTCGTTCTCGAAACACAAGCGGAGATGGAAAAGCACGTGATGGAAATGGGCCGTAAAGCAGTGATGGACGCCGACGTGGCGATGCCGCAAGAGAAGCTCGTGTACTTGCTAGGCCGGTTGAAGTTCCGGACCAGTTACAGCCAAAACGTGCTGAACCACAGCGTGGAAGTGGCACACCTGTGCGGGATCATGGCGGCCGAACTCGGGCTGGACCCGAAGCTAGCACGGCGTTGCGGGTTGCTCCACGATGTGGGCAAAGCTGCCGACCACGAGATGGAAGGCGGCCACCCGAAAGTCGGCGCGGAACTCGCCAAACGCTACGGCGAAACCAGCCGTGAAGTCCTTCACGCGATCGTCGGCCACCACGACGATATTACGGTCGATAACATCTACACGGTGCTGGTCGCATCGGCGGACGCCATCAGCGCGAGCCGACCGGGCGCACGCCGCGAATCGCTGGAAAAGTACGTGAAACGCCTCGAAAACCTCGAAGCGGTCGCGTGTGGTTTCCCTGAAGTCGATCAGGCGTTCGCGATCCAGGCGGGTCGGGAACTGCGTGTGATTGCGAACACCGCCAAGACGACCGACGCCGACGCGATGCGAATTTGCCGCGAAATCGCCCGTGCCATCGAGCAGCAACTCGATTACCCCGGCGAAATCAAAGTGACAGTCATTCGCGAACTGCGTTCGACAGACATCGCCCGATAACGCACTGACGAGCCACCAGGCTTGCCACGGTGGGAAATGAGCATCATGCGGATTCTGTTCGTTGGCGATATCGTCGGCACTCCTGGCGTCGAAATTGTCAAAGCGGCGGTGCCGATTTTGCGCGAACAGGAACGGCTCGATTGCATCGTCGTCAATGCGGAGAATGCCTCCGGTGGCTCCGGGATTACGCCGAACGTTTACCGCCAGTTGAAGGCGGTGGGCGTCGATGCCTTCACTCTTGGCGACCATATATACAAGAAGTTCGACATTGCGGATGTGCTGGCGAAACCGAACGAGCCAATCTGCAAGCCCGCGAATTATCCCGCAGAAGCACCGGGTCGCGATCATGTGATTGTCGTGACGGCCAGCGGAGTGTCCGTCGCGGTGATATCGCTAATGGGACGCACGTTTATGCGGCCCGTCGATTGCCCGTTTGCTGCCGTCGATCGCGTGTTGGCGGCATTACCCGCAGATGTGAAAACAATCCTCGTCGATGTCCACGCCGAGGCAACGGCAGACAAATATCAACTCGGTTACTACCTCGATGGCCGCGTCTCGGCGGTGCTCGGTACGCACACACATGTGCCGACAGCCGACGAGCAAATCTTGCCAAAAGGTACCGCGTTCCAGTGCGATGTTGGCATGACCGGCCCCTACGATAGCGTCCTCGGCCGACGCAGCGACCGTGTCATTCAAACCGCGCGGACGTTCATCCCAACTGCATTCGATGTCGCTACCGGCGACGTGCGACTCGCCGGTGCGATCGTCGACATCGACGAAACGACCGGCCGCGCCACCGCGATCCGGCGAGTGATGCACACGCTCGCCGATCTGAAAAACTAGATTTTCCACTTCGCACGTGGCTCGCGGCTCAGGAGCTTGTTGGCCTCTTCGTTGTTGGCGAACGTCTCGGTTTCTGGGTTCCACTTCAGCGGTTTTCGCAGGCGGTAGCCGATGTTCCCAAGGTGGCAAATCGACGCCGAGCGATGGCCGATTTCCGGCGGGCAGATACACATCTCGGGCTTGCCTGCCGCGATGGCCGCGAGCCAGTTCTGCTTGTGATCGACCG
>JAYSYI010000641.1:0-2874 GCA_043727665.1 Limnoglobus sp.
GTGCGGACCGAATCTTTGCGACAAAATTTCATGCGGCCGTGGCGTTTTCGTCGTGGGGCTTCGTCGTGCTCGGCATGCCGATCCTCATCGCATACGGCCTCGTGGCGGGTGTGCCGTGGTTCTACTTTCCGTTACTGCCGTTGTACCTATTGGGCTTCGTGTTGCTGCCCGGCGCGGTCTCGGCGTTCGTCTGCCTGATGCTCGTTCGCTTCTTGCCGCGAAACCGGAAACAGGCGTTGATCGCAATCGGCGGCGTCATCGCGGTCGTCGTCGGCTATTGGTTGTACCGCACCGCGATGGCCGCACGTTCGACGCTGGTTTCCAACAGCAAAGATGAACTCGAAGGCTTCGTGGGGCAGTTCGCGCTCGCCCGCAGTGCCTTCGCGCCAAGCCACTGGATGACCAACGGCATCATGGCGGCGGCGCGGGGCGAAGTCGCGGAGATGATCCTGCCGCTGTTGATGATTTGGTGCAATGGTCTGCTCGCGTTTCTGATCGCCGCGTGGACGGCATCGCGGATTTATCGCACCGCGTTCGATCGCGCCACCGGCTTCGGGGGCACCCAGAAACGCTACGGGGCCAACTGGCTCGATCGTGTCATGGGCTGGCTCGTGTTCTATCTCGACAAGCCGACGCGCGTACTCGTAATCAAGGACTTCCGCACCTTCCGGCGCGACCCGACGCAGTGGGTGTTGCTGTTCATTTTCGGTGGCATGATCCTGATCGGCGCGAGTAATTTCCGCCAATATTACAACGCCGATCTTGATGTGCTCGACAAGTACATCCTCGGGCTGGTGAACCTCGCGGGTACGTCGGTGCTGTTGTGCGCGGGCCTCAGCCGGTTCATCTTCCCGCTGATCTCGCTCGAAGGCCGCAAGTTCTGGATACTCGGTTTGATGCCGCTCAAACGCCAGCAGATCCTGATCGGCAAGTTTGCGTTCGCCGCCACCGGTTCGGTACTGATCGCGGAAACGATGGTCGTTGGTAGCGAGTTGTTACTGAGCTTTTCGATGGGCGGGTTGATGGTTCACGCACTCACCGTGGCGGTGATGGCAATCGGTTTGAGTGGGTTGAACGTCGGCCTCGGTGCATACATGCCGAACTTCCGCGAAACCGATCCGTCGAAGATCGTCGTCGGCTTCAACGGCACCGTGAACATGGTCGTCGGCCTGCTGTATGTCGTTGTGATCCTCG
This sequence comes from Limnoglobus sp., assembly GCA_043727665.1. Classification (GTDB taxonomy): domain Bacteria; phylum Planctomycetota; class Planctomycetia; order Gemmatales; family Gemmataceae; genus Limnoglobus. Next base: position 1,195 of record JAYSYI010000641.1, read on the forward strand.
CTGTGATGGCGGTCCCGATGCACGCCGCCGCGGTTATGAAGCATTTCCAGAAAATCACGACCGTCGGCTTCCCGTGGTGGGCCTACGCCGGTCTGCCGGTCGGCGTCGCCATCGGCATCGTCGCGACGATCCTGCCAATGCGAGTCGGTGCGAAGTCGCTGAAAACCGTCGAGTTTTAGAAACGGCTTGGCACAGAGGCTACAGGGATAGGACTTCAGTTGTCGGATTCGGACACGACTTCGCCGCCAGAACGAGTGACGAGTTTCCGTAGCGTTCTGGGGTCGATCGTTTCTTTTAGAAACGCCACGTGCCCATCGCAGAATACGGTGTGCGCTCCGCCTGGGTGGAAGCTGAAGATTTCTTCGTTGGGCCCGCAGTTGTTGGTGCCCCACGGGCAGGAGGGCGGGCCGCCGAATGGCGACTTGTTGTTGTTAATGCCTTTCGAGATGCCGTACGCACAATCCGGCTCGGCCCAACGGTGAATCTGCCGAAGCCCACCAAGCGGGTCCGGGTAAGGCATCGTCATCGTCTCGTTCCGCCCCACATCCTCCCCGATAGCAATCGTGTTGCTCGTTCCATCGGTGATCGAAAGAACCGATTGTTTACCGAGAATTAGCCCGCCATCGGCTCGCGTCAACTTGTTCCGGTCTCCGGTCACCGGATCCACGTCCACGTAATACACTGGGCCGTAGTCGGTACAGCCGTAGCCTTGGGTGTCCGTCGGTAACGGTCGAAGTGGGTTACTCGGGCAAATGAGTAGGTAAAGTACAGCCTTCGCGGCCGCCTGGTTCCCTGGGGTGGCGTTGTAAGCCTTGGCCAGGTCGAACTGTCGGTAGATATTCTCCTGCTCCAGGTACGGCAACAGGAGGGTGTAAGTGGAATGCAACTCGAACGCTACGGAAGCGGGGCTTGTGGCGTAGTTCGTGCCTTGCCCACTCGATGGCATAAATCCGTTGGCGCTTTCGGAGTTGTGAAGGCCCAGACCAAGTTGGCGAAGTTGGTTCGAGCAACGGGTACGGGACGCCGCTTCGCGAACTTTCTGCACGGCGGGCAACAATAGCCCAATCAGAACGGCGATAATCGCGATGACGACGAGAAACTCGATGAGCGTAAACGCAGAGCGACGCGACATAGAAAACTCCTGGACATCAGACTGACATCTGCCCTTCAGTCAAGATGTAACGAAAGGTCTGCTCGTAGGCAACCCGTTCTCCGAGAGTTTTCAACCGATGCCACCAGGTCATGCTTCCGGGATAAAATTACTTCAGATATCTCGCTTTAGCGTAACTCCAGGGTGGCCGCGCGAATACGTGCTTTTGTAGTAAGCACACTCCGTGTGCCGCTCGGATGTTGGCAACCCCGCTCACATCGTCTTATTCCGCAAAATGTCTCAACGGCACACGGAGTGTGCCTGCTGCGAGCAGAACTGCTACCAAAATCGCCTCGATTGGAACCGTGCCGCTATTTTTGGCTCGCCGTTGGCATCGTGCGGATCGCTTGAAGGTCTTCCGGACTCTCGGCGTACCGCGCGTAAAACTCGGTATTCATCACCTGGCTATTGCGGTCGCCGCGAATCGCTGCCGAGATTGCGGCCAGGCGGGTGTGGTTGCGCCAGTGGTCGATGTGGGTAGACGGATCGCGTCGGAGTGCGATGCTGACATCAGTGAGGAGTATCGCCGC
>JAYSYI010000642.1:0-2872 GCA_043727665.1 Limnoglobus sp.
GACGAACTGTATGCCCGTTATGGCCGCGAAGTCTGGGCTGTCGCCTACTCGCGCCGAATGGACCGCGATGCGGCGATGGATATTGCCCAAGAGTCGTTCCTGCGCTTCTGGAACGAGCGCGAAAAAGGGACGGAGATCCTCAACCCGCGCGGGTGGCTGATCCGGGTCGCACGCAATCTCGCCGACGATATGGCCAAGAGCGCCTTCCGACGGCACGGCACGACAGCTACCAACGCGATGGATGGCTATCGATCCCTCGCGAAGCCACCGGATATGAAGTTATTGCAAGATGAAACCTTCGCCTGCATTCGCGCGGTGATGGAAGAGCTTTCAGTACCCGACCGCGACATTCTGACACTGCGATATGCACTCGATTACGATTCGCCGAAGATCGCGGAGATACTGGAAATTCCCGTGACGAGCGTCCACATGCGACTGAGCCGGGCACGGAAACGACTGGCTGAGAAATTTTTAGAACGAGGAGTCGAACCACTCTCATGAACGAACATACGCCCAGCGACGAGCCGATGGATCGGCTGCTTTCGCAGTATTTTCAGAACGAACACCCGCAGCCGTGGCCCGATGCGAACGCCATCACTCCGGTCACGCCATCATCCGAAACGAAGCCATACACGGGGCTGCGTAGCCGCCTCACGCTGGCCGCGTCGGTGTGGATTCTAATCGGGTTAGGCTTGATGTTGCCGACGAGCCAGCGCAACGCGAATGAACCCGCAAGCGTCGGCCCGCTCATGCAAGGTGCGACCGCAAACGGGGCGAAGTTGCTCGATAAGATCGTCCCCGTTTCAACCCAGCCGTAAGGTTGCGATCACGTCGTTCGTCGGTCGCAATTTCAGGCGTTCTTCGGAGTATTTGCGAAACCACGCACCGAGAAGCACGACGCTATCGACGCTCTGCCGACCCGTCACCGTGGCGTACGGCGACGTCGCAATCAGGTGAATCATGTCCGCTGCTTTCGCCATTGATACCGCATCGGTTGGCTCATTCAACACTGCCCAAACCTGCCCGCGGTTGAATACGTACCAAATTCGGCGATTGTTGTATCCCACCACGGGGTAAATGAACGAGCGCTGGTCGCGCGATTTCCGCAACAACGACAATCGCTGATCGAGCCATTGGAGGTCGGCCAATTTGTCGCGCGTCGCCGCCGCTTTCTCGTACAGACACGCCGTTGCTGCCTCTTTCATTTCGCGTGCAAGGTCGTCGAGAACCGAACGATCGTTGCCATCAAGGAAGTTCCGTGCCCGCTTGGTCGCTTTGTTGTAATTGCGCCGCGTCGTGAGGCCCGCACACGGCCCGAGGCACGTACCGAGTTCGTAACGCAAGCACGCCGGAGTTCGCACCTGTGGGAAGAGTTCGCCTTGTTCGGGAAATGCGAGCAACTGCTTTGCCGCACAATCGCGTAGCAGAAACCATTCGTTGATCCGCCGCACCGCATTTTGCGAGCGATCTTTACCGACGAACGGGCCGTAACAGGCGATTTCCTTGCCGTTCGTTACGCGCGTGACATACGCATACGCCGCCGGTTCGCGACCGAGGCAGATGTAGCGATAGCGCTGCCGTCCCGGTTGGCCGAGAACATTGAAACGTGGGCGGAAAAGCTGAATTAATTCGAGTTCGCGGAGTAGGGCCGTGAGTTCGTCGACCGCGAATTCCCAAACGAGCGTCTTCGTGTGTTTGAGGATACGCCCCGCTTTCGGGTCGCGGCTCTTGATGCGAAAATAGCTGAGTAATCGCGTGCGCAGGAGTTTCGCCTTGCCGACGTAAATCACGCGGCCATTGGCGTTGAGCATCGCATAAACGCCGGGCCGCTTCGGGGCTTCGGCCCGCACCTTTTCGCGAAGATCCTTTAGCGATTTCACGCGAACACGGTGCGCACCGGGCACTTCCTCGTTCGGGTGAAAACGACTTGGGCCAAACCCGTCGAACGATTCCGAATCGAACAGATCGGTTCGCGGGGCGATTCCATTCGTGCGTCGGCGTGGCATCCGGTTCTCTGCGTGATCGCGGCCCGTGCCGCTGGATAGCAATTATAACCGGCGCGTGTCGGGCTTCAATGCGGGACTATGTTGTCCGTGTAGGGATGATGGGAATTTAATGAACATAACAATTCTGCCGGATTTGTTGAAACACATTGATCGACCAGTCTAACATCTGACGTGCTCGATAAAATAGTTTTGTCGACACATCATGTCAGGAGAATCTCCATGAAGGTCAAGTTGTTCGCAGCCGCCGTGCTGTCGATGGTGTTCGTGTTCGGCACCGCCGTCCGCTCGGCAGACGAAGAAAAAGACATCGTCGACACCGCAGTCGGTGCGAAGATGTTCACCACGCTGGTGACAGCCGTCAAAGAAGCCGGCCTGGTCGAGACGCTCAAGGGCAAGGGTCCATTCACGGTGTTCGCACCAACAGACGAAGCATTCAAGAAGCTCGGCGAAGAAACGATCAAGAAAGTGCTCGCAGACAAGGAACTTCTGAAGAAGATTCTGCTCGCACACGTCGTTGAAGGTTCGGTCATGGCCGAAGAAGTCGTCAAGCTCGACGGCAAAGAAGTGAAGACGATCCAAGGCACGAAGTTCATGGTTTCGACCAAGGACGGCGTCAAGTTGGGCGAAGCCAAAGTCATTAAGACCGACATCAAGTGCAGCAACGGCGTCATCCACGTGATCGACACCGTTTTGATGCCAGCCAAAGAATAAGTGGTCTCGCAGTAATAATGTGATGCGGTGGGAATTTTCCCATCGCACCACATTTTTCAAATCGCAATCTAGTAATGTTGGATGACACATCTTTCAGTTTTCGTCATCGTGCCAGAATCAACGAATGCCTCACAAAATTCGATGCTGTAAGCCGA
>JAYSYI010000643.1:0-8777 GCA_043727665.1 Limnoglobus sp.
GCGGTCCTCGGTATCTTGCCGCTCTTGGTCGGCATCTTCGCGATCGCGATGTTGCGCAACCCGAAGGTGATTGCGGGCTTCGCCGAAGTCGAAGGCGCAACCGACGACGAAGAGATCGAAGACGAAGATGCGGAAGACGATGAAGACGACGACTAATTGCGAATGAACGATTCGACCTTTGAGCCACGGGTTGCTCCCGTGGCTCGTTCTTTTCCGAGTGAACTATGCGCTATCTGACCGAGTTATTTGCCACCGTTGCCGAGCGGGTGAAATCGCCCGTTTGCATCGCCCTCGGAGCGCCGCGACCGATCTCGCACCTCGTCGCGGCACTGCCCGGAATGGACATCACCTGCTTCCAAATGGATCACTTCCCCGCCGAACGGCTGAAGGAAGAGCTCATCGAACGCGAGGTCGTTGCCGAAGTTGTTCTGGCTCCGGATTTGTGGGACTTACCGCAAAAGTTTCAGACGGTCATCCTGCCCGCCGGTGCGTATGCCGACCGCGAACTCAAACTAGATATGCTCGAACAAGGCTACCACGTCTTGCAACCGGGCGGACTGTTTCTGACGCTGTCCGAGTACGAGAAAGACACGCAGTTCGCGAAGCTGCACAAAAAGATGTTCGGTAAATGCGGGCAAACGCCATCGACCGAACACGGCATCGCGTTCTTCAGCACGAAGGTGGCAGACGACCGCCCGCGACGCCGCCACCAAGTGAATTTCCACGCAAAGCACGGCGACGGCGGCCCCTCGATGGACTTCCTGACGCGGCCCGGCATCTTCAGCTACGGGCGAATGGACAGCGGCTCGCGGGCACTCCTGGAAGTCGCCGACATTCGCGCCGGCGATCACATTCTCGACCTCGGTAGCGGGGCCGGTGCCGTCGGTTGCCTCGCCGCATCGAAGGCCGGCCCGAAGGGCAAAGTCACCTTCATCGACAGCAATTTACGCGCCACGCAGCTCAGCGACATTAATGCCAAAGCGAACGGCCTGACCGACTATACTATCGTCGAATCGGCGAAGCTCGAAGGGCTGGGCATGAGCACCTTCGATGTCGTGCTGGCGAACCCGCCCTACTACGGCGACTCGATGGTGGCCCGGTTGTTCGTGCAAGGCTCTCGCGATTTGCTGAAGACCGGCGGTCGTTTTTACATCGTCACGAAGATGCCAACTGCCGTCGTGCCGCTGATATTCGAGTCATTCGGCGAATGCGACGTCATCGAGAACCGCGGCTACTCCGTCGTCTGCGCGGTGGCGTAAATCGATTATCCGGTGGGTGGCGGTGTCTCCGTCACCGGTGGTGGAATCACTTTCTCGGCCTTGTCCCCCTGGTGGCCGATATGCGTGACGGCGTCGAGTGCGCCCATGATCGCCTGTTCGACTTTCTCGACCGGTTTCGCCAAAGTCGGCACGTCGATCGAGCTTCCCGTCGTCACGTTCCGATTGAAAAACAAGCGATACAGCACCGCGCCCGCGACTGCGGACAGTATCGCCACGAACACGAGTGGGCGATACTGATCGATCTTGTGGAAGACTTCGAGAACCTGATCGGTGAGATAATACGCGAGCCAGAACATCAGGTTCACACCGGGGATGGCATACAGGCCATCGGCAATGAGGAACCGCGTCATCGGCACGCGCAGTACGCCTGCCATGAGGAATATCGGTGTACGAATGCCCGGCGTTAAACGGGCTGTGAGCAAAATCATAATGCCGCGATCTTGGAAGTTCTTTTCGATGAGTGCTCGCTTCTCGGCGGTCAGGATTTTCTCTTGGACCCACTTCTTGCGAAGCAGCATTGGCCCCCAAATGCGGCCAACGGCGTACAGCAGCCCATCGCCAACCACGACCGCCAAAATGCACACCGGCAGCATGACCCACCAACGCAGTCTCGCCGGATCGAGTGCCATCGCGTTCGGAGGCAACGTGTCGCCGTGACCAACGAGTACCCCTGCCGTGAGGATCGGTAGTTCCTCCGGCAACGGCAGCCCAAAGCCCGTCGCGATAATCGCGGCGAACACGCCCATGTAGCCGTACTGCGAAAACTGATCGATCATCGGACGTACTCTCGCAACCGCACGACGGGAAGTTCGACGATTATGAAGGTACAGTAAACGCAGAACGCCAGTCGAGGGCAACCCCGCACCGACTTGTCGCGTCGCACGAATGACGGTATAGTTCTGGAACGCACTCGTAGCTCAATTGGATAGAGCGTCGGCCTCCGAAGCCGAAGGTTACAGGTTCAACTCCCGTCGAGTGCATTGAAAATCGAGCGTATACGACTGACCACATCGTGCGAATCCGATTTACTCAATCGGTATTCTCTTTCTATCACTCGGGGCTACCACATGGAAATGGCTGTATTGGTCGAACCATCGCCAACGGGATTCCGGGCGTCCACGCAAAGCCCCGTGCCACTTTCCGCCGAGGGCGCAACCGAATCTGCGGCTATGTCGGCCCTGACTGCGGTTCTGCGAGAAGGGCTGCCGAATGGCGGGAAGATTCGGATGCTCCACCTTCAGGAAATGGAGACGATGCAAGTAATCGCCGAGAGAATGCGGAACAACCCACTTCACGAGGAGTTTGAGAAGGCGATTGAGGAGTACCGAAAGATTGCCAATGCCGTACCGGATGCTGACTAATGGCACTGTTTCTCTTGGATACAACCACACTGACCCATCTTCGCAATCGGCTTGCGCGTGTGGAAGCGAACTACTTTCTGCATGCGGACCCCATTTTCGGCCACGCTGTCTACGTGGCTTCGATTAACGTCGAGGAAGTTGTGAGTGGCTGGCTGAGCTATATTAAAAACGCGAAAACCCTTGGACACGAAGTCAACGGCTCCCGCTACCTCAACGATGCGATCCGGCACCTCTCGCGTTTCTTGCTACACGATTTAACGGATGCCGCTGTCATCCGTTACGAAACCCTTCGCCGAATGAAGCTCAATGTGGGGCGTAACGACCTCCGCTTGGCGGCGCTGGCGTTGGAACTGGGCGCAACTGTCGTGACGGACAACATTCGCGATTTCGGGCGAGTGCCTGGGCTGAATTGGGCGGATTGGACAAAGTAGCCAAACAAACATTTCCGGACATTCCCCCGATGTGCAATGCGAACGACAAGCCGGTGATTGCTGCAACACTCTCTGCTTTGGGCGCCCCGTATGCCGCAGCCGCGTGTACGATTCTCGAAGCCGCCGGGTACGAAGTGCGGGTGTTCCCAGCGACGGGCACGGGTGGCCGCACGATGGAAGGGCTGATCCGCGACGGTGTCATTTACGGTGTGCTGGACATCACCACGGCCGAACTCGCGGATCAACTTGTGGGGGGCATGATGGCTGCGGGGCCGGACCGCGTCACCGCTGCGGGGTTGCGGAAAGTACCGCAAGTTGTCTCGGTCGGTGCGCTCGATCGCGTCCATTTCGGCCCATCGGAAACGATCCCGGAACGTTACCGGTACCGCAAATTCCACGTGCAAAGTCCAATCGTCACGCTGATGCGAACGACTGCCGAAGAACTCGATGCCATCGGCAAAGAGATCGCCGAGAAAGCTTGTGCCGCCGGTGGCCCCACGCGAGTACTGTTGCCCCTGCGCGGCCTCTCCGCACTCGACACCCAAGGTCAGCCATTTCACGACCCCGTTGCCAACGCTGCGTTGTTCCAAAGTTTGCGCAACTGGATTTATCCATCGGAACTGTTAGTCGAGCACGATCTGCACATCGACGACATTGAATTTGCAACGATCGCCGCCAAGACATTGCTGGGACTCATGCCCAGGTGATGCGAAAAGTTCGCGAGTAAACGATCACCCGAGTGGGTAGATCTCCATAATGCCGTAGTGAGTGTCGTTCATGTTCAAAGAGCGGTACGTTTTGCGGGCGCGTTCGTTTTCCGTTTCTACATACAACCGTAGACCGATCACCGATGGCTCGGCTTGGGCTTCGGCTCGGAGTTTCTCGAAGAGTGCCTTAAACACGCCGCCACGCCTGGCATCTTCGCGCACGTAGACACTTTGAATCCACCAGAACCAACCGTTCCGCCAGTCGCTCCATTCGGTGGTAATCAGTGTCTGCCCGACGACTTCGCCATCGTGCTCGGCAACGGTGTAGAAGCCCTTGGCCGCATCGCGCAGCACCGCATCGACGCCGGGGGTGATGCGTGTCAGGTCGAGTTCGAGTTGTTCGGATTCCCACGCGAGCCGTCGGTTGAACTCGACGATGGTGGGCGCATCGGCAAGCGTCGCGCGGCGAAGTGTCAGAGTCATCGTTGCCTCATAAGGGGAGTGTGGTACAACGGTATGATCGGTAGACGACCCGCATTCGGCACCAGGGGAACCGCATGGACCTGCGCGATTTTATCCGCGACATTCCGGACTTCCCGAAGCCGGGCGTTCAGTTCAAGGATATTACCCCGCTACTCGCGGACCCCACGGCCTTCCAGCATTCGATCGATCTGCTGTCGATCCAATTTGCGGGCCAGAAGATCGACGCCATCGCGGCGGCCGAGGCACGCGGGTTTCTGTTTGCGGCCCCGCTGGCGCTAAAACTGCACTTGCCGTTGGTGCCGTTACGCAAGCCGGGCAAGTTGCCATACCGTACGTATAGTTTGAAGTACGACCTCGAATATGGCCAAGCGGAACTGCACATGCACGTCGATGGCATTAAGCCCGGCCAGCGGGTTCTGCTCGTCGATGATGTGCTCGCAACGGGCGGGACGATGGCCGCCGGGGCGAAGCTGATCGAGCAAGCGGGCGGCACGGTGTTCGGCTGTGCGTTCCTCGTCGAACTCAGCTTCCTGAACGGCCGTGCAAAACTCGCAGGCTACGACGCATTCAGCGTTCTGACTTACTGACTCACACTCTGCATAAATGGTGCAACATGGCGAACTACGACGACGATTACAACAACGATCAACCGCGGCGCAGTGGCAATATCGACCAAGCGAAGTCCAAAACGCAAGTCCCTGGGGTGTTGCTGATTATCATGGGCTTACTCTCGGTGGTGTTCGGTGCGGGAATGTTAGTTTTCAGTGCCGGTGATTTTCAAAAAGGCTTCGAGTTAGGGATCAAACAGCAGATCGAAATCGTCGAGAAGAATCCGCAATTAACACCTGAACAGAAGAAAGAGCAGCTCGAAGCGATCAATAAACTTCCGGATGCTTTGAAGCAGATCCAGCCGAGCCTTCCCATTTACGGCATCATTACGGGTGTGTCGGGGTTGTTGATGATCATGGGCGGCGTGAAGTTCATGAACCTCGGCAGCAAAGGGCTTGTCATAATCGCATCGATCCTCACCTTGACGCCGTTCACCGCTGGTTGCTGTTGTGTTATCGGAATCCCAGTAGGGATTTGGGCGATCATCGCGCTGAATAACCAAGTGGTGCGCGATGGTTATGCTCTCAAGGCACGCCGGGCGAACAGCCGCTACGAAGAGTAGTTTCCTTATTGGTGATGTCTCATGTTGGACTTCGATAAAGCGGGCGGTCTGGTGTCGGCGATTGCCCAAGATGCGGTCACGGGTGAAGTGCTGATGATCGCCTGGATGAACCGCGAAGCGTTCGAGGAAACGGTACGTACGAAGCGTGCCGTTTACTTCAGCCGTAGCCGGAATCGCCTGTGGCGCAAGGGCGAAGAGAGCGGCAACGTGCAGGAAGTACAACGCATTTTCATCGACTGCGATGCCGACGCGGTGCTGTTAAAAGTGAATCAAATCGGCGGGGCGGCGTGCCACGAAGGATACCCGAGTTGTTTCTTCCGCGAACTCACCGATGGCCAACTGACCATCGTCGGCGAGCCGGTGTTCGACCCGAAAACTGTCTACAAAAAGTAACCGGAGTGTATTGATGGCCGTTTCCTGGCGTGGCGTTTATCCGGCAGTTTGTACGCAGTTCCACAGCGACCAATCGCTGAACATCCCTGGCACACTGGCACACATCGACGCGATGCTGGCGGCGGGGATTCACGGCATCATCATGATGGGCAGCGTCGGCGAAAACACGACGCTCGAATCCGCCGAGAAAACTGCGTTGCTGAAGGCGACGGTCACACACATCGGTAACCGAGTGCCGGTACTCACGGGCGTGGCTGAGTACACGACGGCGGGTTCGTGCCGTTGGGCTGCGGAATCCGCAAAACTCGGGGCCGATGGCTTGATGGTACTGCCCCCGATGGTTTACAAAACAGATCGCCGCGAGACGATCACGCACTTCCGCAGCGTGGCGAGCGCGTCCGATTTGCCGATCATGATTTACAACAATCCGCCCGCATACAAGACTGACGTGACGCCCGAAATGTTCGTCGAGATGGCCGACGAGCCGAAGTTCGCGAGCATCAAGGAAAGCAGCGACAACCCGCGCCGCATCACGGACATCATCAACCTGCTCGGCGACCGCTACGTGTTGTTCGCCGGTGTCGACGATCTGTTTCTCGAATGCGTGATGCTAGGGGCCGTCGGCTGGATTTCCGGTCTGGTGAACGCATTCCCTGCGGAAAACCGACTGATTTGGGACCTGGTGATGGCCGGCAATTGGACCGAAGCCCGCAAGATCTATCGCTGGTACACGCCGCTGTTGCACCTCGATACGCACATTAAACTCGTGCAGTACATCAAGCTCGCGTGTGCCGAATGCGGCTACGGCACCGAACTCACCCGCGCCCCGCGCTTGCCACTCGTCGGCAGCGAACGCGAAGAGGTTTTGCACATCATCCGCACTTCGATCGCAACGCGACCGAAGCTCAGCACCCAGTGACCACAAGTTTCTGTTAGGAAAAGTCCTTCTCGCACAGATGGTCGCACATCCGTCCAGAGCGTCGGGTGCCTTACTTGGCTTTCAGCAAATCGCGGTGTGTCAGCCAGTCACTGAGGCGGTCGGGCCACGTGGCGACGGAGGTTTCGCCGCCGGTCCATTTGGGGTCGCGGCCCAACCCGACGCCGTGCTGACCTTTTTCGTACATGTGCAGTTCCACGGGCACTTTCGCCGCTTTCAGTGCCAGATAAAATCGCACCGCGTTCTCTGGTGGCACCGCCGTGTCGGCACTCGTGTGGAAGATAAACGTCGGCGGCGTCTTCGCTGTCACCTGCTTGTCACTCGAATAATATTCGATCAATTTTGCATCGGGGTTGGCACCGATCAGATTGTTTCGCGAGCCCTTGTGCGTGGCATCGTCCGCGAAGGTAATCACGGGGTAGCCGAGTATGAGAAAATCGGGGCGACAGCTTTGTTTGTCGATCGCATCGTCGGCGTCTTTGTTGCCTTCGTCGAAGTGCGTGCCCGCGGTACTCGCGAGGTGGCCGCCCGCCGAGAAGCCGATGATGCCGACGCGATGCACGTCGATGCCGAGTTCTTTCGCTTTCGAACGCACGGTACGAATCGCGCGTTGGGCATCTTCGAGTGGCGCGGGGTGCAACGGGCCGGGGCGATCTTTCTGCACGATGCGGTACTTCAAAACAAAGGCATGCACGCCGAGCGCGTTGAAGAACTCCGCCACTTGTTTGCCTTCATGATCGTCCGCGAGAAAACCATAACCGCCACCAGGGCAAACGACGATCGCTGCGCCGTTCGGCTTCGCGGCCGGGTACACCGTTAGGCTCGGTTTGTCCGATGCACTATTGACGACAGCGTGCGGAGCTTTGCCGTTCCAGAGCGAGATAACTTCCCGCGATGGCACGGTAGCGGGTTGCGTGAGCAGCAGGAACGAAAAGAGCAAAGGAAGCGGCGTCATGGGCGGGTGTCCTTTAATAACTGGTGAGCCAGGGGCGAGTCTGCACCCTAATTACGCCGGGCGTTCCGCCACGGCGACGGTGCAGTCGCTGCCGCCGAAGAAATACGTCACCCAGGCGGCCATTTTCGCAAGTGGTTTCCACGTGAGGGAACGTTGCCAGATTGCGGCTTGTTGTCGTTTCGTGGCGAGTTTTGCCGACGAACGCAGCCAGTCGCTATGGCGGATCGCGCGTTGGTGGTTTAGCGCGAAGCCCGAACTCGCCAGCGTATCGGCGAGTGTTTTCGGCGTGAAGTGAATGAGGTGGCGGGGTAAGTCCAGGCCGAACCACGACGGGCCGAACCAGCGGTACGGCCAACTGTCGATGTTCGGGCACGCGACGATAATCTTCCCGCCGGGCACCAGCAGTTTGTACGCTTCGCGCAAAATTCCCACCGGATCGTGTACGTGTTCGAGCGAGTGCCACATCGTGATGACATCGAAACTATTCGGCTTCAAGTCCGAGTGCGGCAAGCTACCGACAATCGCGCGCAGCCCGAGTTGTTCTTGCACATCGCGTACCGCACCGACGGCGGCATCGAGGCCGGTCACTTGCCAACCTTGGTCCGCCATTCGCTTCAAAAACGAGCCGCCGCCGCAACCGAAGTCCAGCAATCGCCCCTGCCCGTGCCACGGCAAATCGCCGCGGCGCTCGGGGCACGAACGCCCCGTCACGCGGCCCCACCACGACATCGGGCGTGCGAGCCGCATCTTTCGCGGGCGGCGGTGCGGCTTGTAATCGGCAGGGTAAAACGCCCCAATCGTCGAGGCATCGGGGCGCGGATTGGTGAATTGCAAGCTGCAATTGCGACATTTGACAATCGCGAACCACAGCCCTTCGGTAGTAGTGCCGGACATCAGCGGTGCGGGGTCTTGCGCTTCCAGCACCGGTTCGGCGTCGGCATGGCCGCACAACGGGCACGCGGTTTCATCCCATACCACGGGTATCGTGGGTACCGCAAGTTGCGATGAAAATCGCGAGAGCATCATGGACAATCCTTGTCGCAAGTAGACGATGACAAG
>JAYSYI010000644.1:0-8777 GCA_043727665.1 Limnoglobus sp.
ATCACTTTTCGTCCGCCCCGTTCGATCTAATCCTCCGACCGGTAACTTCGTGAATTGACGTTGCGCCTTCGTGGCACTTCGTCGTGCGAATCGCTGTAACGGCGATGGCATTTCATGCAGTCGATGGCAGGTTTCTCGCAATCCCTCGATACGTCAATGTTGACATCTGCTGCTTTTGCAGCAGTTCCTTGCGATGATCCGCAATTGCGGATCGGAATTTCTCCCTTAATTTCGTTACTCTCCCTTATTTCAGGTGCTCTCATGATTCATCGCACGCGCTCGGCGTTTACCCTTATCGAATTGCTCGTCGTCATCGCGATTATCGCGATCCTGATCGGGCTGCTGTTGCCTGCCGTACAAAAGGTTCGCGAGGCCGCCGCCCGCAGCCAATGCACGAACAACATCAAACAACTCGGCCTTGCAGCACACAACATCCACGACGCAATGGGTTATCTGCCCGCGTCCGATGCAGGCATTCCTCCCGGCGGATCGATTAACACAGCCCTTTCGGCGTTCGCGTACATGTTGCCACAAATCGAGCAAGAAAACGTATATCGAATGATCGACCTGACCTCGAAATGGGACACGGCGATCAACGCAAATGCGCGAGCAGTGCCCATCAAAACGTTCCTCTGCCCCTCGGACCCTGTGAATTCGGTCCCGGCTGGCTGGGCAGGTATTAACTATCGAACGAACTCGGGCAACACGCTGCTTAACAGCCAGCCATCGACGACGGGGCCGAACTCGCTGTTGCCGAAGCCGAACGGTCCATTCGTGCCACAACTAACAACCTCGTTCGCAACGATCACCGATGGCCTGAGCAACACCGCGGGGTTCAGCGAACACTTAAAGGGCGATTTCAACCAAGCGATTTCGTCCCCAACCGACACTTTCCAACCCGGTACCTACCCGAACACGCCCGATGAATCCGTGGCGATGTGTGCGGCCACCGATGTGACCGATCTTTCGAAGCAAGGCCGCTCGGATGTCGGTGCCCCATGGCTGCAAGGTTACCACTCGACTACGAAGTACTACCACGTCTCCGGGCCGAACACGCGGTCGTGTATGTATCCTCCCGGTCGCATCGCAACGACGGCAACGAGCGCCCACACGGGTGGCGTGATCGTCGGCATGATGGACGGCTCGGTACGGTTCGTGCCAACGAGCATCAGCCTCGTTTCCTGGCGCGCGATGGGTTCCCGCGATGGCGGCGAAACCATCATCGATTAAGTTCGTACCCTTTTCATGCCAGCCCGCTGCGCAAGCAAGGGGAACCCACATCAAACTCGATGCCGTTCGTTGAACCGGCAAAGCGAAAACCCTTGCTCGCGCTGCGGGCTGGCACGATCGACCCCCTATCGGATCTCTCCTATGTCTCTGCGTTACCTCTGGCTCATTCTGATTGCGGTGATTGGCTTCGGTTGTTCGTCGAATCCGCCACCGCTCGCGATGGCGACCACGGCGGAGAAGGCGCGACCCGCCATGGAAAATGTGCTGGCATCATGGAAGGCGGGCAAGACGGCCGCCGACTTGAAAGCGCAATCTCCGCAGTCGTACTTCAACGATGCCGACTTCAGCCGTGGCGCGAAGCTCGTCGATTTCAAAATTGAAAGCGATGGCACGCCGAGCGGCACCGGTTATCGCTTCGATGTCACGATCACGACCGAACAATCGGGTAAAGCCGGGACGCCGAAGAAATACGCGTACCGCGTCGTCACTGAACCCGTCACCAGTATTTTCCGCGAGGATGGTTAATCATGCGTCGCAAACGATCTGCGTTTACCCTGATCGAACTACTGGTGGTGATTGCCATCATCGCGATTCTGATCGGGTTGCTATTACCCGCCGTGCAAAAGGTCCGCGAGGCGGCGGCCCGGATGAAGTGCATCAACAACCTGAAACAGATCGGGTTGGCAGTGCATAATTTTCACGATTCCCGGAATGCGTTCCCGTCTGGTGGGCTGGCCCCCACGGTGACCGCCGGCTCGCAGTTCTCGGCACTGTCGCAGATTCTGCCGTACATGGAACAAGACAACGTCTATCGCCTCATCGACCTGACGGTGCCGCCGCAAAACGCGAACAACGATGTCGCGCGGAACACGATTATTACGGGGTTCCGTTGCCCGTCGGACAAAGAAAACCCGACGCCCGCCACCGGCGCGGCTACGAACTATCTCGCGAATACGGGGACGAACCCATTCTTCGTGATCCCCGGCCCGTCGAACTTCAACGGCATGTTTTACGTGAACGCCACGACGCGCATGGCCGACGTGACCGATGGCCTCAGCAACACCGCGATCTTCAGCGAACGGATGTTGGCCGACGGCAGCAATGCGGTCGTGAGTAAGGTCGAGGATGTCTTCTTCAGCCCCGCCAACCCCGCGACGGCCGACGATGCCGTAACGCTGTGTGCGGCGGTGGATATTAACGATCTTGCGAATCAGTTTCCGCTGTTCATGGGTTCCCCGTGGATGCACCATCAGCACCGCTATCAGCACATCGGCCCGCCGAATAGCCGGTCGTGTGGCTTCTTCCTTGTTGGCAAATCGACCATGCCCGCAAGCAGTCGCCACACCGGCGGCGTGAACACCGGCCTCGGCGATGGCAGCGTACGGTTCGTCCGCGACACGATCGATGCCACCACGTGGCGCGCCATCGGCACCCGCGCCGGCGGGGAGGTGGTCGGTGATTATTAGACACTGGTTACCGGTCTTCGGCCTCGGGTGCTTGATCGCGTCTGCCGGTTGCGGTGGTGGCCCCGCTGCTAGCCCCGTGAATGCCAATCTGGCCCGCGAAACGTTGCGGACGACGCTCGATGCGTGGAAGGAAGGCCGCGCGATCGGCACCCTCGTTAGCCAATCGCCATCGATCGTCGCGCAAGACTTCGACTGGATGGCCGGTGTCAAACTCGAGAGTTACGAATTCGTGAATGATGGCGTCCCGCAAGATGCCAACCTCCGCGTACCCGTCCGCTTGAAGTTGAAAGACAAAGGCCTCAAAAACGTGAGTTACATCGTCGGCACGGACATCAAGCTAACGGTGTTCCGCGCGATGGAATAATTTCTATGGAGAACAACGATGCGGTTCGGTCTTTTATTCGCGTTCGCGTTTGCCGCGCCGTGCTTGGCGGAATCGCCGAAGCTCCCCGATGGCGTAACGGCCGAATCGCTGGCCGATTCCAAAGAGGCACTCCGCGTTGCGGACCTGCTCGATAAGCAGTATCCGAAGCCGCAAGCGGAATCGGTCCAGATGCTGTTGGCGATCCTTCGCGGCACAATTTCGAGCGGCAGCGATGGCTGGTTCCGGCCCGCACAGACTCGCTACACTTGGGCGTGGCTGACCGAACGTTGCGGCGTCGATGCCAAGAGCGTTTCGATTTCGGAGAAGGCATTCAACGGACCCGCCGCGATCTTCCACGCACTCGACCGCGATGGTGACAACCGGCTGACACCGAGTGACTTCGATTGGTCCGACGCGAACTCATACGTCGTGCAAGCGAACATGCTCAACCGCCTCTTTCGCCGCATGGAATCGAACGGCGATGGCAAGTTATCGAAAGCGGAATTCGACGCCGTCTTTCAGATGGTTGCGAAAGGGAAGGATCACTTCACGGCCGCCGATTTCCGCCGTGCAATGATTCCCCGTGGGCCGATAGGCTATTCGCCGGGCGATGCGCCATCGGTGCCGATCCTCGTGAAGGGATTCTTCCGGGGCGAGATCGGCTCGATGACCGAGGGGCCGAAACTCGGCGAGTCCGCTCCCGATTTCACATTGAAAACAGCCGACGGTAAGGAAACCGTGCAACTGTCGAAAATCGTAAGTGCGAAACCGACGGTGTTGCTGTTCGGCAACTTCACCTGCGGACCGTTCCGGGCGTTGTACCCCGATGTCGATGCCATCTTCGAGCGGTTCAAAGATCGCGCGACATTCGCGATGATTTACGTGCGCGAGGCACACCCCACGGATGGCTGGAAGATGGAATCCAACACGAAGATGGGTGTCGTTACGGCTCAGCCGACGACGTACGAACAACGTGTCGGCGTGTGCGAGCAGTTTCGCAAACTCATCAAGCCGGGCATGAAGATTCTCGTCGACGACATACATGACACCGTAGGCGACGCGTACAGCGGAATGCCCGCACGGTTATACGTGATCGACCCGCAGGGCAAGGTGGTTTACAAAGCAGGCCGTGGCCCGTTCGGCTTCAAACCCGGCGAGATGGAACAAGCCCTGCTAATGAGTATTCTCGAATCGACGACGACCAAGACCCCATAACCGTCCCAGGAGATTCCCCGGTGAAGCGATACGTTGCGGTTGTGCTCGGTGCGCTGGCGGCCGAGCACGGTTTTGCGCAGAGTCCTGCAGCGAAACCGCTGCCGGTGCCACTGACGCGACCGGAAATGAAACAGGCGCTCGAAGATCTGAAAGCGCGCAAACCACGCTTCGATCTGCCCGCACCGACGGAAGAAGAAATCGCGAATGCGGGCGAGCGCGGCCTCAGCTACGAGGGCCGTTTGCGTTCGCTTTACATCAACACCGGCGAAGCGCGCGGCGCACGCAATGCGACCGGTTTCGGACGCGATAACGAACCGAATATGACGTTGACATACGCGTTCAAAACGCAACTCTTTTGGGTCGTCAGCCGTACGAACAACTGCCTGTACTGACTCGGCCATCAGGAAACGAAGCTCGCGGTCGCGGGTATGACGGAAGACGAAGTCGCAGCACTCGATGGCGATTGGTCCACATCGACACCAAAAGAACGGGCCGCCTACGCATTCGCACGCAAGATCAGCTTCGAGCCGAACCGGTTCGACGATGCCGACATTGCAGAACTCAAAACGCACTTCACCGAACTACAAATTTTAGAGATGCTGCTATCGGTGGCGCAGAACAACGCGACGAATCGCTGGAAGGAAGGCGCGGGGATTCCGCAATCGAAGGAGAGCAGTAATTTCGCGAAGACCGCCGACAAGCCACTGCCGACGGACCGGATTCTGCCGATCAAAACGTACCTGACGCCGACATCGGAAAAGAACCGCAAGACCGTCACAAAGGTGACGCCGTTACAGAACGACGCAGTACGGCCCGCGCTCGAATCGCGCGCGATCGTCGAGAAGGCGCTAGTTGCCGCCCGAACGCGAACTGCACGTTTGCCACTTGTGAACAAGGGGAAAACGCAAGAAATCCTCGGCGACGAGCCAATCACGCCGTTCGCGCAACTGCTCGCGAACTTTCCCGTTTCCGGCAAAAGTCGCGTCAACAGCCAGCGTGTGGCCGAGGACAAAGGCGACTTGACACCACTGCTGAAAGCGCAAGTCAGTTGGATCGTTGCGCGGCAAGATCGCGCGTGGTACGCCACCGCCGACGCGAAACGACGACTGACGGCACTCGGGCAAACCGACGATGAGATTTACGCACTCGATGGCGATTGGTCGAAGTTCACTTCGAAGGAAAAAGCGATGTTCACGGTGGCACGGCAACTCGCCGCATCGCCGATCGTGCTGACCGATGCCGATGCCGCCGAAGCGGTGAAACAGTGCGGCGGCAACCGCGACGTGGTGCAGCTCATCAACTACACCAACTTCCGCACCTCGTTTAACCGCATCACCGAAGCCGCCGGTTTGCCTACGGAGTAATGCTCGCCTATCGAAGATCGTGACCGCGTTGCGTAAAATCAACACGCAACGCTTCCACGGTCCATTGGGTTCGACATGAAGACGGCGCTGATCGCCTTCGGTATTCTCGTGGCGTTGGCCATCGCGTTAATCGGGTTTTCGTACATAGTGGCAATGCGTGCGTTTCGGCGTTGGCCCGCGGAAGTCTGGCGCGGGAAACTCGTTGCACACATCGCCCAACTCAACGTCCGAATTCAGGAACTCGAACGCGCATTACAAACGTCGTACGACGGTTTCGGCGTTCGCTATGGCCAGGCACGCGAGAAATATATCAGCGGTGTGTCATTGAATGGGCTGATGCAATTTCCAGGTATCGGACCTGGCACCGTGCTGAAACTGAATGAAGCGGGTTATTCCAACGCAGAAGATTTAGAAGATCGGAACGTCGAAGCGATACCAGGCATCGGCCGAGCGAAAGCGTACGAAATCATGCTCGCCTATCGCTCGCTGATTTCGCTGTCAAGGACGACATTTGATCGAGGACTCTGCCCCGAAGGATTGGCGTTCCAACGCGATCTCAACTCGTTTCCGATTGCAGATCAGAACCGAATCGTCGATATGCTTCAGGAGTTCGACGCCAGCAAACACGCTTCCTTTGAGTGCGATAAGCTGTTTCAAATCGTAGACAAGATCACGTTCCACACTTTCGCCCGCTCGATTCCGATACCGCGTCTTTCGGATGAAATCATGGCTCGCCCGCTGCCGACGCCGACGTGGACAAAAGCGGACCAGAAGCCAGCGCCGATTGTCGTACCGATGCCACCCGAACCGCCAGCGGTGCGTCGCCCCGCGACCACTACTGCATCCGCCAAAGCGGCACACGGCGACTTGTTCCAGGCGGCGCTGAAGTCGGGTGCCGCGCCGGTGTTGTCGCCACACACAACAACGAATGCCAGCGAGTTGAAGTTCATTGCGATTACGCGGTTTGCGTACCTCGTGGCGAAGTGCGATGGCCGCGTAGCCAAGGCCGAACGATTGCAGATTCGTACCCTGCTCATGAGCCTATTCGGCCACGATGCGGTGATGACACGTGCCGTCGATCCGCTAATGGAAATGACCGAAAAATCGAACCCAAAGGAAGCCAGCGTGCTCGCGGAAGTGAAGCGAGTCACGACGCGTGCCGAGCAGAAAACGCTTCTCACATTCGTAGACGCGATGGCAACCGGATCGCCATCCGGCAAGAAGAGCCAGTTGCGAACCCGCATTGCCGCCGACTTCGGCGAAGTGGTGATCGAGACGCCGAAACCCGAGCCGATATCACCACCGACACCCGCTGCGAAACCGGTCGTCGACCCGCGTGCCGTGCTGGAAATCGAGCCGGGAATCGCACTCGATGCCAACTTGATTCGTCGACGATACGCGATGCTAACCGAGAAGATGGACCCGACGAAAGCGGCCGCGATGGGGCCGGATTTCGCGAAGATGGCCGAAGCAAAACGCACGGCCATTCGCACCGCCGCCGAAGCGCTGATGACCCCGTTCGGCGAACCACTCGAAAAACTTGCACCCGAGCCACCCGCAGACCTCCGCCACAACCCCGACCTCGACGATGTCTTCGGGTGACAGGCCGATGTCAGCTTGCCGCTTTGAGTGCGGCGAGCGCCGTGGCGTAGTTTGGTTCGGCGGTCACTTCGGCGACGTACTCCGCGTGCGTCACGGTGCCGGTTTTATCGACGACGAACACGGCCCGTGCCAGCAGTGGCAACGGCAAACCTTCCAGCAACACGCCCCAGTTCTTGCCGAACGAATGATTGTGAACGTCGGACAGCGTGTGCATGTTTTTGATGTTCTCGCCCGCACAGAATCGCTTCTGCGCGAACGGCAGATCGAGGCTCACGGTGTAACACGCCACGGTGTCGCCGAGTGCGGCGATGCCTTCTTCGAACTTCTTGGTCTGGATGCTGCACGTCGGCGTGTCGAGCGATGGCACGACGCTAAACAGCCGTGCTTTCGCCGGGGTGTCGCCGAGCGTGACGGCAGCCAGGCCGTTATTGAGAGTCTTGAAGTCCGGTGCTTTCTGCCCTGTTTTGACTTCGGAACCTGCCAAAGACTTCGGTTCGCCTTTGAAAGTAACTGCATTCGCGCGTGACGACATCGGGATTCTCCAGGTATTGGAATGGGAGCGACAGTTCGCAGAGATATGATATTCGCAACAGGCAAAAGTGAAACGACAATGGTAGCATCGCATGGCATACACGGACTTTACGCTCGAAATGGTCGAGACAGAACTCGGTGTCAGCCAGCGTTACGCTGCGATCTTCCCCACGCTTGCCGATGTGCTGCCACCACCGTGGTTGATGCCACAACTCGCACGAGGCATGGAACTCGCTCTGATGAGCGAAAAGGCACGGAGCGAGTTCATCGTCGCGCCGATCTTGTTAGCGGTGAGGGAACTTTCCGGCGGTCGCGTGTCGATATTGTCTGGGCAGCGTCTCGATGTCGATGCCAGTCGCAGGCTGAACGGCGAATGCGATTTTTTACTCTCGCTCAGCGAGCCACTGCCGCGGTTGCGTTCGCCATTGCTCGCAGTCTTGGAAGCGAAGCGGAACGACCTGGAAGGCGGGCTGGGCCAATGTGCCGCGCAGATGGTGGCCGCGCAACTCTTCAACGAACGCGCCGGTCGTATCGGTCCCGTTTACGGCTGCGTCACCACCGGTGAAGACTGGCAGTTTCTACGGCTCGACACATCCGGCTTGGCAATCGACCCGATGCGAAGATACATCAACCAAGTCGGTGCCATACTTGCGGCGCTGTTGGCCGCGGTAGAATCAAACCCCGTTTAGCCGCGACGCGGAGTCTTCGTAGCGGAGCGCGTGTGCGCCACCCATTTGCAATATCTTCGATGGGTTCCTTTCGGTCAATAGATTACTGTTTGTGCACGCCAAATTGAATCGTTCTGGGATTCCCGCTCTTTGTCTCACTTTTGACTTTTGGCGTTTCAGGAAAAGGTAAAGGTAGTAAATCATGCAACGTGAAGTTATTATCTTTGCCTGACCGATAACCTTTTTCAAGATCATCCCTGTTAAGAAGTAGATAGGGAATAGACTCTTTTAACTCGTCCTTTAGGCGATCTTGGACAGATTGCGGATAATCGATGGT
>JAYSYI010000645.1:0-2867 GCA_043727665.1 Limnoglobus sp.
ACGCCCGATGGCGAACTGCTGTTCGTAGCCAATGCGGACGCGAACAACCTCGCGGTATTCAACGTGGCGACGCCAAAAGAGAGCAAGCCGCTCGGCTTCATCCCGACCGGGTGGTACCCGACGTCGGTGCGTTTTAACCCGAAAGACAAGCAGATTTACGTCTCGAACGGCAAAGGTTTATCGTCGAAGCCGAACAACTACGGCTCGAACCCTGTCGACCCGAAGCGTACGCTCGAATACATCGGCTCGCTGTTCAAAGGAACGGTATCGGTGTTGCCGGTGCCGACGCCCGTACTGATGGCGAAGTACACGAAGACGGCGTACGAATGCAGCCCGCTGCAAAAGGACAACGCCCCGAACGCGGGCGATGTGGCCGCCGATAACCCGATCCCACGCAAGCTCGGCGACGCCTCGCCGATCAAGCACGTCATCTACGTCATCAAGGAAAATCGTACCTACGATCAGGTCTTCGGCGACCTCCCGCAGGGCAACGGCGAACGCAACCACTGCTTGTTTCCCGAAGCGATTACGCCGAACCACCACAAACTCGCGAAAGAGTTCGTGTTGCTCGACAACACCTACGTCGAAGGCGAAGTTTCCGCCGACGGGCACGAATGGTCGATGGGCGCATACGCGACCGACTTCGTCGAAAGGATGTGGCCATTAAGCTATCGTGGCAGCCCGAAAGGCACCTTCGGCTACCCTGCCGAAGGCGCGATGGATGGCATCGCGCGGCCCGCTGGCGGTTACATTTGGGACCGCGCCAAGGAAGCCGGGGTCAGCTACCGCAGCTACGGCGAGTGGATTGAGAACGGCAAGAAGAAACCCGATGGCACGTACGATAGTGGCCGCGCGACCGTCAAGGCGCTCGAAGGGCACTTCGACCCGTTCTTCCGCGGCTACGACCTCGATTACCTCGACGTGAAACGTGCCGAACGCTTCCTGAGCCAAGTCCGCCGCTTCGAAGTCGATGGCACGATGCCGCAACTGTCGATCGTTCGTTTGCCGAACGACCACACCGCCGGCACGCGGATCGGCAAGCCGACGCCGACCGCGATGGTCGCCGAGAACGACCTCGCACTCGGGTTGCTCGTCGATGGCATCAGCAAGTCGAAATTCTGGAAAGACACCGCGATCTTCGTCATCGAGGACGATGCACAGAACGGCCCCGATCACGTCGATGCGCACCGCGTCGTGGCACTCGTCATTTCGCCGTACACGAAGCGCAAGTACGTCGACTCGACGATGTACTCGACGTCTAGCCTGTTACGCACAATTGAACTAATTCTGGGGCTTAAGCCGATGAGCCAGTTCGACGCCGCCGCCCGCCCGATGTATCAGTCGTTCACCGCAAAACCCGACCTCACACCCTACAAATACGTCGAAGCCCAAACCGACCTGAAAGCGGTAAACAAACCCGAAGCGTTCGGTGCCGCAATCTCTGAAAAGCTAGACCTCGCAAAGGAAGACCAAGCCGACGACCTCGTGTTCAACGAGATCATCTGGCGTTCGGTTCGCGGCGCAAAATCCAAGATGCCCGCCCCCGTCCGCGCCGCGTTCTTCGTGCCAATCAAACGCTAGAAGCGTGGGTGACTTGGATTAACCTCCCCGTTTCTGTCACAGGAACCGGCACACACAAGGGGTGCCCCTACATTCGAATTGCGTAACTTCAAAACTCGCGCTGCGGCTGGCAGTAAAAGTCCCAGCAGTCTCTCACTAACGCGCGAATTGCTCGCGCAGAAATGTCTGGACTTCGTCCCACATATCGGCGGCGTGCTCGAAATCGACGACCATTCGTGTGGCGTGTTCGGGGCGAAGCATCGCTTGCGGGAGTTCGACTTGCACCTTCGGGTTGAGTGGGATTTGGTAGCCACCACCCTTTGCTAACTCGGCTTCTTTTGCCAGCAGGTAGTCGATCAGTTTCTGGCCGCCGGCTGCGTTGGGTGCGTTTAGTATGAGTGCGATCGTGTTCGGAATGTACAGCACGCCGAGTCGCGGGTAGTCGGGGTGTGGCTCGCGATCGGGGAAGATCATTGCGACCGGTTTGCCCGCGAGAATCTCGATCATTGCATCGTCGCTGTCGGTCAGGCCGATGGCGTATTCGCCGCTCGCGACCTTCACCGCCACCTGCTTGTTCCCCGCCACAATCTGCACATCATTCGCCTGTAAATCCAGGTAAAATTGCTTCGCACGCTCAGCACCGAGTACTTCGAACAGACACGCCGCCTGCGTTGCGGTGGTGCCAAACATCGGCTTCGCCATCGCAACTTGGCTGCGCCATTTCGGGTTCGTCAGGTCGAACAACCGCTTTGGTTTCGCATCATCCGCTACGCGATTCGTGTTGATAATCAGCACCCGCGCTCGTGCCGCGAATGCTTGCCACGTGCGATCTTTGCTTCGCGTCCACGCAGGAAAATCGACCGCACTCGGCGACGCATATTCGGCATAAGCCCCGGCGCGTGCGAGGCGGATCGTCGCGAGGATTTCGTTGTTCCAGTGGACATCGCAGCGCGGGCGGCGCATCTCCGCGAGCAGTTCCGCCGCCAGCCCCACCGACTTGTTCGCCTCGGTGTCGAACTTCGGCGCGATTGCCAGTTTCGCTTGCCGCGTAAACTCTGCAAAAAGCGGTTCGGCAAACTCGCGATCTTGTGCCGAGTACAGCACCACGCGATCCACCGCCGGCGTACAACCCGCAAACATCAACACCGCAAACGCGAAGTACTTCATGATGTTCATTCCCCGTTTACCCGAGTTTGAAGATTTCGCGTACGTTGTCGCGCAATAGGCGGGTGCCGAGCGCAATGGCTTCGGTTTCGCTCAGGCGGCCGGGACGGACGAATTCGTCGGCGATAGTGTTGGCCAGGATG
>JAYSYI010000646.1:0-2864 GCA_043727665.1 Limnoglobus sp.
CGTCATCACCACGTTGCCGCTGATTGCCGACCTCGTTGGGGAACTGCCCGCGAACCGCTGGACGTATTATTGCGTCGACGATTTCAGCGTCTGGCCCGGCTATGACGGCGTAACGATGGCGAAAATGGAACGCGATTTGTTGCCGAAAATGAACGAAGTGGTTGCAGTTAGTGACACACTGGTGTCACACATTGGCACGTTCGGTAAAATCGCAAAGTTGCTCACACACGGTGTCGATCTCGATCACTGGCGGCACTCACCGCACAGCGAACTCCCCGAGTTCGTGGGGCTGGCAACGCCATTCATCGTCTTTTGGGGTGTCATCGATCGCCGTCTGGATATTTCGTTTGTGAAGCATCTTACGTCGAATCTGACAGCGGGCACGATTTTGTTCATCGGCCCGCAAGAAGATCCTGACCCGGAGTTATTCGCGCTGCCTCGGGTGAAGATTACCCCCGCAATGCCGTTTGCGAAGTTACCCTCCGTGGCCGCCGCCGCCAGCGTGCTGGTAATGCCGTACGCCGATCTCCCCGTGACGCGGGCAATGCAGCCGTTGAAGTTGAAAGAGTACCTCGCCACAGGAAAACCGGTCGTCGTTCGCGACCTACCCGCCACGCGACCGTGGGCCGAAAGTTGCGATGTCTGCCCCACAAAAGAGAGTTTCACCGCCACCGTTATCGAACGACTGACATCGGGCGTGCCCGCAAAACAGCAAGCCGACCGTAGTCGCCTCGACTCCGAAGGCTGGCAAGAAAAAGCGAAACGATTCGAGCAGTGGGTGGATGGAGAAGGATTTGTGCTTCTCAGGTAGCCGCAACGCCATTTGCCACGCAGCCAATGGGTGCGACCTCATCCCATGGTATTACCATGGGCTACGTGAGCGTTCCTTTCAGGACCGAAGACATGAAACCGACCCTGAAGGGGTCGCTTTTTCAGCCCATGTTGTAACCATGGGACGCGAGGGCAAATACCCAAGAAAACCAGTTGTGGCGAATCTTCGAGACACGACTCCATTTGCCACGCAGCGAATGGGTGAGACCCCCCCATGGTATCAACATGGGCTACGTGAGTAGTCCTTTCAGAACCGAATATGTATGCAGGCAAAGACTGACGGCGGTCACTTGCGAATCTGGATCTCGTAACTGCGATGCGCCGCTGTATTGCCGGGCGATGGGTGCCCGCCGGTCAGCGTTGCGGTATCGGCTTTGACCACGTACGAAAATGGCTTGCCGGTAACGGGATCGAGCGGGATTGGCAGTGCGATCGCGTCGAGCGTTGCGGGGAGTTTCCCGCCGTTCTCGTGGGCATACAAGCGTATCGCTTCGATCACACGCAGATACTCGACTCGCTGTTGCATTCGCGTTCGCGATTGCAGGACTTTCACGATTGCAGGAATGAATATCGGCGCGAGTACGAGATCTTTCTTCTGCTTTTGCAGTTCTGCGTCCGCCGCAACAAGACCTGCATAAGCCTGGTGTGGAGGCAGATTGACCCATTTGAAAAATTCGTCGCGATACTCATCCATCCGATACAGATCGTCTGTGACGGCCACTTGCAAGCCGGACATCTGTTTCACGAGTGTTGGCTTCATGCCAAACTGAATGAGCCGTTCGCGGGCGACTGTGAGCCGTTTATCATCGACGGACCAAAACGCATAGCGAACCGACGGCTTTACAAACACGCCTTCGCCGTACCGGGCGAGATCGCTGATTTCGTCGATGATTTTGTACATCTCTTTGTCGGTGAGAATTTCCGTGGCATTCATGACCAACTTAAACTGCTCGGAAACGAGAAGTCGTTCGCCTTGTCGGGCCTGACGCATATCGAGCAACGGTGAAGGAAGATCGCTGAGCGACCAATACAGATTCGGGCAACCGGGCTGCGCGATCATCTCCTGAACGGCATCGATCGCAGTCGATTCAATCGCTATGCCGGTGAGCGTACCGACGAACGTCGGATGCGCGTCCATCGTCTGGGCGAGTGAAAACAGCGTTTGCAGCGAACGTAGTGCGGCGGGGAAATCCTTGATCGCGATCTCGCCTCGGACTCGTGTTTTCAGCACATGTGCGAGTGACCGAATTTTTTGCACATCGGGTAGCAGCGTGGTGATGCCATCGCGTCGCATGAAGTAGGCGAGTTGCCAATCGACACGAGTCATGCGGGCGGCATCGTACATGTGGCGCGATACGAGTTGCCCGCCTTCCTGATCAGTGCCCTTCGGCAACTCGGATAACGACAACAGGTTCAGTTTCTCGCGGCGTTCGGATTGCTCGAACCCGAAGAACTTGTCCTGCTCCATGAAGCAGCGAAGGAACATCTGCACGCGGTTGCCTTCGATCGAGTCGCGGTACTCAGGCAACAGATAATACTTCGAAGCGGGCTTCGGCGCGGCCGTCGGGCTGATGGTCAGGGTATACGTCACCTTGCCATCTTTCGGTTCGATTATCGGTTGTGCCGTGGCCGTTGCGGCCAGGATGGCGACCATTGCGAGTGCATAAGACTTAGTCACGGTTTGCTCCCGTTCGCGTTGAGAAAATCGAGGTTTGGTCGGTGTCCGTCAGCAAGGTTTAAAATCGTCGTCGTGGCGAACTGCGTTTCGGGTGGCAGCGGGGCCGGTGCGTCGATGTCGATGGTGCGCATCAATTCGAGGTAACTGCCTTTTTGCGGTTCGCTGTCGGTGGGCCGGCTCGGCTCGCGGGGCGTTTCAATCGGCGCAACCACCGGAGTTTCGACAGTGACCGTGCGCGGCCACGTCAGCCAGCCGACCAGCGTCAGCGATTGCGAAAGTAACAACGCCGCAACGGCGATTTTCCAGAATCGCGGCGTGCGTGCGGCGGCCTTCCCGGCCGCGAACAGCATCTCGT
>JAYSYI010000647.1:0-8725 GCA_043727665.1 Limnoglobus sp.
AAACCGGTGCGGCGTGCGGCGTACATCCGCGCGATGATCGCCCAAATGAACGCGGCGGAGGCGTATCGATAATTCTCGCCGAGTTTCGCACGCAATAGTGGCAGCCAGATTTTTTCGGTCGTTCGCGTGCCCGACCACGACCGCAACCAATCGACGACAGAGATCGTTTCGAGGCGCTTCCAGTTGCGGATTTTCGATGCGTAGAAGATGGTGAAACCGAGGCGAATCTTGTCGATGAGCCTCAGTGGCGGGAACTTCAGAAACTCGACCGCGTTGGACATCGAGACGAGTTTGCCATCGGTATAAAAGCCGGTTTTCGTCTCGACCCAGCGGAGTGCATCGGCGATGCCGAGCTGATCGAGGAGCGCCCGCACGCGCAGGTCGGACATCAAGATCACGTGATAGTGACGGTCCCATGTCACCTCACCGACGGTCCACGAATCGGCAAGCCCGCCGAGGTTCGGCGCGCGTTCGATGAGCGTGACATCGTGATTCGCCGCGCGCAGTTGCCGTGCGATTTCCATACCCAGGAACCCGCTGCCAACCACGGCCCACCGCAGTGGTGGACTGGCGAGTTCCTCACGATTCGTTGATGGTGGTGTTTCGAGAGTGGCATTCATACCGCGAAAGATAGTGCGCCGTTCGCGCGAAGCAAACAGCGTTCCTCGCGTCGATTTTCCAACGGGTTGCTGCCGTTACGAGATTCGCACTAAATCCGACCATGCGTTCTGCAACTTCGCGTACATCGGCCCTGGCCAGGGCAATTCGACATCATTTAGATAGCGCACGCTGGCGAGGCCGAAGCCGGTGCCGGTTAGCA
Source organism: Limnoglobus sp. (assembly GCA_043727665.1). GTDB lineage: Bacteria > Planctomycetota > Planctomycetia > Gemmatales > Gemmataceae > Limnoglobus. The sequence continues at coordinate 821 of JAYSYI010000647.1, forward strand.
TCAGTTCGGTGCTTGGAGTGATTGCGGAAAGCTGTAGCCGCGATTCGGCGAACGGGATGTCGTGAGTGTGGCAAAGTTCTTCGATGACTTGCAAACTGATACCGTCGAGGATGGCGGAACGCGGTGGCGTGATGACGGTGCCATCGATAACGGCGAGCATGCTGCCGATAGCGGTTTCGGTGAGGGTGCCGAGCGCGTCGTCGGAAAGGAGCGCGATCCCGTTCGGGGTTGATTTCGCCCGTTGGTCCGCGATATGCCACAGCATCCGGCTTCGATGTTTCACGGTCGGCGGCAGGATGGCGGATACCGTGGAATGCGTTCCCACGGTGACGAGCGTAACACCTTCGGTTGCAAATTTTTGGTAGCGTGCCAACGGTACGGGGTACGTCACCATACCAAGTGTCGGCGGGCCATTTTCGGCATTTCCCACGTAAAAACCGAGTGGGCCAGGCGTGGCAAACGTCACGACTTGCAGTTCGCCATCGGGTGTGGCATTGTGGGAAATTAATGTGTGCGCGATGGCCGTGAGTTCGGCATCAGTGGCGAGAAGTGGCACGAAACAGACTGCACAATCGCGGCGAAACCGCGTGAGGTGATCGTTCCAGCGGAACAATCGGTGCCGGTAGGTACGGGCGTTATCGACGACCGTGACCCCGCCGACGAACCCGGCATCGTTCCACGCCAGCCCGCCTTCCGTGAACGGTAAATATCGACCATTCGAGAAGGCAAGCATCGGCGTGTCGCATTCTGTTTTATTAATCGCTGTTACGCAACTTCACCAACAACCGCAAGATTTCGATATACAGCCATACCAGCGTGACCATCAGCCCGAACGCGCCGTACCACTCCATGTACTTCGGGGCATTCGCACGTGCGCCGCTTTCGATCACATCGAAGTCGAGGATCAGGTTGAGTGCGGCAATCACGACGACGATTACCGAGAAGCCGATACCGATCGGCCCGGCCGCATGGATGTACGGCACGCCGACACCGAAAAAACCGAGCACCATCGTGGCGAGGTAAACGAGGCAAATCGCGCCAGTCGCGGCGATCACGCCCATTTTGAACTTCTCGGTCGCGCGGATTAACCCGGAGGTATACGCGAGCAGCATCGTCACGAGTACGCCGACGGTCAGCAGCCCCGCCTGCAAGACCATGCCTTGGTATTGCCCTTCGAAAATTCCGGAGAATGCGCCGAGTAACGCGCCTTCGGCTACCGCGTAGATGGGTGCGACAACCGGCGCAGTCTTCGGGCTGAAGCAGATAACGAGGCTGGCGATGAAGCCGACGATCAGCCCGCCGATGATGCAACCGAGCATCGCCGGGCGGTTGACGCTCATGCCATCGCTGACGCCGTTGGGGAATACGATCGACCAACTGACGCCCGCCGCCGCAAGTAATAGTGCCGTTAGGATGCCCGTCTTCAGTACCGCGCCGTTCACGGTCATGGTTTGGGAACGCGGCGTGTCGTACGATTCCGACCGAAACGCCGCATCATTGAGTGCAGGGTTCGCAGTTCGCATTGTGGCTCCAGTAAGGGGGAAGCGAGCAGTCCCTCGTATTATACCGGACGCGCCACAAAGTGTGAGTCGGCTCCCTCAATACGTCAGCGCGACTTCGAGGAAACCGGCGACGAGCGGGTTCACTTTGCCGTCCTGGCGGTTGTAAAGCTGGCGGAAGCCACCGCCTGGCACGAGCGTCGATAGCCCGCCGATGATGATGACGTTGTTGTTCAGCACGGGGCGATACTCGAACGACACGCTGTAATCGGTGCCGATATCGCGGGCAATGTTGTTCTGAAACAGGAACGTCTCGAGTGAGTTCGTTTTGTCGAACCAGAGGAAGTTCACGTTGTTCACGAGGCGGAACCGCGGCGTAATGTCGGCATCGAACCCGAAGTTGATGAGTTGCAAGCCGGGGTTGACGAAGTTGGTTTGGCCCTGGATTTTGCTCGAACGCAAGCCGTTGTAAAGGCTGTTCCGCTGCGTCAGTTGCACGCCGAACAGCGGGATGTTCTGGCGGTTGTAGAAGCTGAATTCGCCGCCGAACACGGTGTTATCGAGGATGCTATCGAAGCCGGTCGCGCGGCCGTTGTTCGCGTTGTTGTCGCCGGAAGCATACATGCCTGACACGCGGAAACGTGCCCAGTCGCGGTCGTACGAAAGTTCCAGTGCCGCCATTGTCGCGCTGATCGACTGCGACTGACCGGCAATCGGGTTGCGGCTATCGCGGCCGACCGCCCAGTAACAGGCGTGCGAGACGTTGAAGCGGTCGATGTGGCCATCGCCTGCAAAACCAAGGTACGCGACTTCGACGCGGTGCGGCTGGAACACACCGGCTGGATCCGGGCGAACGAGGAAGCGGTTGCGGTCGAATAGCGTATCGGGTCCGTCGTTGTTGTAGTGGACGCTGCCCTGAATCGTGTAGCCGGGGTAGAGGAAATCCTGGTGGTACCAGTTGCCGATAAGGATGTTCTGGTTGCGATCCTGGAACGTATTCAGGCCACTGTTGGTTTCCTTTTCCAGTTGCCGGAAGAACGCCAAGTTGAACTGATCGCGGTTACCGTTCAGGGTGCCGAATAGGCGCACGCCGCGGTTCACATCGCTGTAAATGAAGCCTCGGAAGTCGCTATTGAACGGCTGCGAACCGGCCCGTACGGAGAGGAAATCGTACTCCGGGCTGAGGTCGGCAATCTTCGCTTCGACGAACCACTCTTGCAGCGTGCCCCACGTTCGGGCGCGTTGCGTGCCTTTGCGCACATCGGGGTTCACGACTGCGAGTTCGTCGACATCGAGGAAGTTCACGTTGAATGCGGGCGTCACTTTGACGCGCCAATCCATCGGCTTGAAACTCGCGTCGCCGTGGAACAAGTCGGCGGAGAACGTGAACAACTGCGAGTAGAGAAATTGATTCGGCCTGCCGAAAAACTCGGTCGTGAACGGCCGTGCCGTGCTTTCGAATGGCGTTGTGGCCGTCGGAATTTGTCGCCCTTCGAACACGGCCAGCGTGGTGCCGGTGAGGTTCAGGAACGTGTTCTGCCCGATCACCGGGTAATCGCCCTTGAGCACGTTCTGGTTATAAGGATCGATGATTCGACCGAGGCGATACGGGGCATCGACGATGCTGGCATTGCCGCCGTTGCCGTAACGATCCCACTTGGGAAAGCCGTTCCGCCAACGATCTTCGACGGGGATATATTCGGCGTTGCGCCCGGATCGCGGGACGATGCCGCTCGGACCAGCGTAGCCGAGCGGCGGGTCGAACGGCGGAGCCGTCAGCACGCTCTCGAACGTCGCGGGGGCCACTTCGTCTTTCGATTTCGGTTCGAGCGAACGCTCGGCAGGGTCGCGTGGTTTCTCGGGTTCGAGCGAACGCTCGGCGGGATCGCGGATCGGCAGCAGTCGCGGCACATCTTTGGGAACTTCGAGCACGATGGCCGCTACCGGCGCAACGCCCCCCGAAGAAGGCAGCACAACGACAGGAACCGGCCCGGCAGCATACGAAGCCGCAACGCTCCCAATGAGCCACGTCGTTGCAAGGTATCGGCAAGGGATTCGCATTACGGTCTCCGCACCACCGCAACCGCGACGTGCGGGGCATCGCACAACGGTTCCGCATGATCTCATTTCGCGAGTCTCATCAATTATCGGCTAGATTCGTTCCGAACATAAGGAAAGTGCCAGTCGTGCGGATTGGGTAACTTGCGACCTTTGCGTCACAGTGCAAAAAGCGGTTGTAGATTGTGACCAAAAGGCCGTCGCGTACTTATAAAAATCGGACACGATAGCAGAATGACTCCAGCCACTACCCACCCCCAATCGTGGACTCATGCCCGAATTTTGGAACCAACCCGACCCACCAACGACTTACGTCCGATTTTGGTGGCTGCAATCAAAATCGGCACAGAATTTGCTGCATCCATGCAAAACTGCAACCCAGCTTCGAACCATGCCAAAAATTGCCAATTCGCGTCACTGTAACAGGCCCAAAAATACCACTCCCGTAATGTTTGCAAGTATTTTTGATGCGTAGTCTCGGCAGAGGCCGGAACAATAATGTCGTTGAAGTCGAGTCGAAAGTCTAAATTCACTTGGCGCTTTGGCTATCATTGCTCTATGGCACGGACGAAACTCGCGGCGGAACCGGCGACGACTTTCCCGCTGACCGATTTGCCCCGACTCCTTCGCGATACGGAGGGCTGGGACGGTCTGCGCGCGGCGCTCGGCAAGTCCGAGAGCGGCACGATTGATGGCGCGTGGGGTTCGACGGGGGCGCTGGCGGTGGCGGCGCTTGCGGCGGAACGCCCGCCGGCGCTGCTTGTCGTGGTGGCGAACCCGACGGATGTCGGCCCGTGGGCGGAAGATCTCGCGAGTTTTACCGGCGAGCGGCCGACGATCTTTCCCGCGTGGGAAACTTGGCCCGCGCCGACGCATCAGGGCCGACTCGCCCCAGAAACGGTCACGCGGTTGCGCGTGCTTCAGGATTTGCTCGCCACTTCGGACACCGCTACGCGGCCCATTTTGCTCGCGCCGATGGCAGCCCTCATTCAACCGGTACCACCGCGAACGGACCTCGCCAACGCGGGCCGTACGCTGACTGTCGGCGAAGTCGTGAATGTGAATGAATGGCTCGAATGGCTCATCGAACGCGGTTACAAGCGCGTCGAATCGGTCGAATATCCCGGTGAATTTGCGAAACGGGGCGGCATTCTCGACCTGTTCCCGCCGGACTTTCCCGACCCGGTGCGGCTCGAATTCTTCGGCGACGAACTCGAATCGATCCGGCTGTTTGCGGTCCAATCGCAGCGCAGCTTGGAAAAGAAAACGTCGATCCGCGTCATCGATAGCAACCGCCAGCAGGGCAGCACCTCGCACGGCTTCCTCACCGATTATCTCCCTGCGGGCACGTGGATTGCGTTCGTCGAACCGGCGGATTTGAAGGAACAAGGCAAGCACTTCTTCGACCGCGTCAGCGACCCGACGGGGTTATTTTCCGTCGAAGGGGCGTTCGCGCAACTGATGCGATTTCCGACGGTGATCGTGACGGCGATGCCGCGGGCGTCGATGGAAGAAACGTGGCACCTGCGTGTCGAATCGGTCGAGCGATTTAGTGGGAACGTGCAGCGGGTGCGCGATGAACTCGATGCGGTCGGCGGGTCGGATCGCGTGCTGATTGCCTGCCAGACTGAGGCCGAAGTTCACCGATTAACCGAGGTTCTGAAAGCGGGCAAGCTCGCGGAGTCGCAGCGATTGTCGTTGGTCACGGGGCACGTGCGGGCGGGGTTTCGCCTGGTGGGCAAGGGCGTGGTGGTCGTCGGCAGTCACGAATTGTTCCACAAAGACTTACTCGCGCCCGGTGTCAAAACTCCGGGACGTGCGCCGACGCGGCAGATCGAATCGCGCGCCATCGATAGTTTCCTGTCGCTGAGCGAAGGCGATTATGTCGTGCATATTGCGCACGGCATCGCACGGTTTCGCGGCATGCGGATGTTGGAGAAAGGCGGCATCGGGCAAGACGCGGCCGACGACGACGATGCTCGCCCGCAGACGGGCCTCGAAGAAAACATCATTCTGGAGTTTCGCGAAGGCGTGCTGTTGTACCTGCCGGCGTCGCGCGTCGATCTGATTCAGAAGTACGTCGGCGGCACGCAATCGATGCCGGAATTGTCGAAGCTGGGGAGCACGTCGTGGGGGCGAAAGAAGGATAAAGTCTCCGAAGCGGTCATGGACATGGCCGCCGAGATGATCCAGATTCAAGCCGTACGGGCGGCGATTCCGGGTTGGTCGTTCCCTGCCGATACCGACTGGCAGCGCGAGTTCGAGGCCGCATTCCCGTACCAGGAAACGCCCGACCAACTGACCGCGATTGCCGACACCAAGGGCGACCTCGAGAAGCCGAAGCCGATGGACAGGCTCATCTGCGGCGATGTCGGTTACGGCAAAACCGAAGTCGCGATTCGAGCCGCGTTCAAGTGCATCGACAATGGCAAACAAGTCGCGATTCTCGTGCCAACGACGATCCTCGCCGAGCAACATTTCCGCACCTTCAGCCAGCGGTTTGCGGAGTATCCGTTCACGGTGGAGTCGGTGAGCCGATTCAAAACGGCGGGGCAGACGCGCGAGATTCTGAAGCGCGTCAGCGAAGGCGGCGTCGATGTCATCATCGGTACGCACCGCGTCGTCAGTGGTGACGTGTCGTTCAAGGAACTCGGGTTGGTGATTATCGACGAGGAACAGCGTTTCGGCGTCGAGCACAAAGAGAAACTGAAACGGCTACGGGCGACGGTCCACGTTCTGACGATGACAGCAACGCCGATCCCAAGGACGCTCCACGCGGCGCTGTTGGGCATCCGGGAAATCTCGAACCTCGAGACGCCACCACCGGAACGCCAACCGGTCGAGACGCGAATCGTGCGCTGGGACGACCAACTGATCCGCCACGCGATTTTGCGCGAGATGAACCGTGGCGGGCAGGTGTACTTCGTGCATAACCGCGTTCACGATATTCACGATATCGCGACGAAACTGAAGATCCTCGTGCCTGAGGCGAAAGTTGTCGTCGGCCACGGGCAGATGAACGAACACCAACTCGAACATGCGATGGTGTCGTTTTTGAACAAGGACGCCGACATTTTGGTGGCGACGACGATCATCGAGAGCGGGTTGGATATCCCGAACGCGAACACGATATTCATCGACGATGCGGACATGTACGGCCTGGCGGATTTGCATCAGTTACGGGGCCGCGTCGGTCGGCAAAAACTGCGTGCGCATGCGTACCTGATCGTGAATCCGACGAAGCTGATTTCCGGGAACGCACAGAAGCGACTGAAAGCGATCGAGGAATTTTCCGAACTCGGGGCCGGGTTTCGGATCGCGATGCGGGACTTGGAGATTCGCGGCGCGGGGAACATTCTGGGCACGGAACAGAGCGGCCACATCGCGGCGGTGGGCTACGAGATGTACTGCCGGCTTCTGGAGAACGCGGTAAGGCAACTGAAGAACCTACCGCCGAAAGTGCCGGTGGAAGTCCACGTCGATCTGCCGTGGCCCGCGTTCCTGCCTCGCGATTACGTCCCTGCGCAAAAATTGCGACTGGAAGTGTATCGCCGGTTGGCGCGATTGCGCGACGTGAAGAAACTCGACGACTTTCGGCAAGAGTTACACGACCGTTACGGAACGCCGCCGGAGCCAGTCTCGTGGCTCTTACGCACGACGGAAATCCGCCTGCACTGCGTGCGCTGGCAGATCGCAGGCGTAAACCGCGACGGCAAGGATTTGGTGTTCTGGTACAAGAATCGGGCGAAAGCGGATGCGTTCGTGAAGCAGTCCGGCGGCCGCGTGAAAGTCGTCGATGAACGTAACGCGAACATCCGGCTACGCGCAGAGGAAGATTCGCCACAAGCGATGTACGAGCTGCTACGCCAAGTGCTGCGCGGCACTGCGACTTGAGTGAAATTACGCGAATTGCGCGCGGATTGTCCCGACCGCGCGACATTCTCCGACCGGATCGGTCGAGCCGTGCGGATGGGCGCATTCGTCGTGGTCGGGGCGGACGGTGCAACGCATTCGCTGCGCGAAATCCTGGCATGTTTCTGCTGTCACTCGACCATTAAGACACGCGGTTCGCGTCGGTTATCGGGTACATTACTTTTGAGATTGCGCCTGGCCGCCCGCGTACGGTTCGTGCCGGTTCGAGAAATCGAAACGGTCCGACCAAACCGTTCGGCTCGTCGATCCGTCTAATCGACGGACGGACTCAGTCCGCATTCCACCACACACTCAGCGTCATCATCCCAGCAAGAGGAACGAACCATGGGTTCTCGGTTCGCCCGATTTCGAGGCTTCACCAAACGTGTCCTGGGCGATCGCAAGCCGACCTTCGGCCCGACGATTGCCACGCGGA
>JAYSYI010000648.1:0-2845 GCA_043727665.1 Limnoglobus sp.
GAAGAGATCGTCGAAAAATTCAAACTCGCGGGCCTCACCGTGGCACGGCGAACGGTCACGAAATATCGCGAAGCGATGAACATCCCCTCATCGCGCCAACGCAAGGAATGGGCAGGGTGAAATGTCGCCGGAACTCCCTGGTGACCTGAAGTTATCGTTTACGGTGTTTTTGCTTCATGTTGGTTTTGGTTTCTTTATCCCAACGGGATTTCAGCAATTAGCCCTGGGTCGCGGCTTCCGCGCACCCAGGGAATACCGCAAATTTTCTCTTACCCCGAATGGGGTTATAGCGGCTTCCACTCAGGCGTACGGATTGCAATTAAAGAAGGGATTCGCTCGTGAATATCCGTGTGAAGGATTTGATAACGCCGCAACGATCCCGTTCGGGGTCGTTGGGTATTTCGCCCGTACCCTAGGTGCGCGGACGCGACCTGGGGCTAATGGCTTCAATCCCTCCGGGATAAAGAATACATCCCAACTGCCTCCTTTGCGTTATAAACGCCCTTTGCGATTAATGTTTTTTCGCTTTCGATCGTTGTCCAATTAGGACAGGTAATGTCGCCGGAACTCCACGCGCAAATCGAAGTCATACGGCACGGTGGCGGCGCCGCGGCCATCGAGCGCCAACATCAGAAACATCGTCTGACGGCGCGCGAACGTATTGCGAAACTCATCGATGTGGACACCCCGTTTTTTGAACTCGGCGTGTGGGCGGCGTGGCAGATGTACGCCGAGTTCGGCGGCGCACCCTCGGCGGGCGTCGTTACGGGTGTCGCGCACATCTGCGGGCGTCGCGTGATGATGATCGCGAATGATGCGACCGTGAAAGCGGGCGCGTTCTTCCCGATGACGTGCAAAAAAGTGCTGCGTACCCAACGAATCGCACTCGAAAACCGCTTGCCACTCGTTTACCTCGTCGATTCCGCCGGGGTTTTCCTGCCACTCCAGGATGAAGTCTTTCCCGACGAAGACGACTTTGGCCGCGTCTTCCGCAACAACGCGGTCCTCTCGGCGAAGGGCATCCCGCAGTTCGCCGCGATCATGGGGAACTGCGTCGCCGGTGGCGGCTATTTGCCCGTGTTGTGCGACAAGATTTTAATGACCGAAGGCAGCGGACTTTACCTTGCGGGCCCGGCGCTCGTAAAGGCGGCCATCGGGCAGGTGATCGCACACGAAGACCTCGGCGGGGCCGAAATGCACGCCACGATTAGCGGAACGATCGACTATCGCGAACCGAACGACGAAGCGTGCCTCGCACGTATCCGCAAGCTGATCGACTTTTTGCCGCGCGATGACATCGGCCTGTCACCGGATGCGAAATCGCATCGTGCCGACTTCGACAAATTCACGAACGGCACCGAGTACGATGTCCGCGACTTGCTAAACGCCATCCTCGATGACGGCACGTTCGACGAATATAAATCCGAGTTCGGCCAGACGGTGATTTGCGGTTACGCGCGGCTCGGCGGGCGAGCCATCGGTGTCGTCGCGAACCAGAAAATGCGCGTGAAGCCCGCGAACGGCCCGCTCCAGTTCGGCGGCGTGATGTACGTCGATTCCGCCGAGAAAGCGGCCCGATTCGTCATGGATTGCAACCAGACGCGCGTGCCGATTTTGTTCGTGCAGAACGTCAACGGCTTTATGGTCGGCCGCGATTCGGAACAATCGGGGATCATCAAAGCCGGGGCGAAGTTGGTGAACGCGATCGCGAATTCGGTCGTGCCGAAGATCACGCTGATCACCGGTGGAGCGTACGGCGCGGGCCATTATGCGATGTGCGGGAAGGCGTTCGACCCGCGATTCGTGTTCGCATGGCCGACAGCGAAATACGCCGTGATGGGCGGCGATCAAGCCGCAAGCACGCTGCTGGAAATTCAGATTCAAGCAATGAAACGCGAAGGGCAAACGCCGGACGTCGAGGAACTGACACAGCTACGTCAGCAAGTCATGGCCGCGTACGAAAAGCAAACCGACATTCGCTACGCCGCCGCAAGGCTCTGGGTCGACGCGATCATTTCGCCCGACGACACACGTACGACGTTGCTCGAAGCGATCGCCATCGCGACCCGCCACGACGACGGCTTGCCCTTCCAGACCGGCGTATTCCAGGTTTGAATCCGCCACTCACAATTCGAGTTATCATGGCAAGAAACGAACGCGGAAAGTTCAACCCATACGATTTTCTGTGGTCAAAACATTTTGGACGATTTGACGTAAGTCGGAATTCGCGACGTGCGAAAAGTGACGCAAAAGTGTCTCAAAATGACATAGAAAGTGCGCGCAATGACATAGAAAAGGCGCGTCCGGTCGATTTTTGGTCGCATAATGACTCGAAACATTCGGTAGTTATGGCGAATGCAAGTTAAAGCACTATCGACGCAACCCACGAAAGGATCACAGGATCCGGCAAAAACGCCTTGAACGGATCAGCGATTCGCGATCAAAAAGTGACGTTTTGAGATGAAAAAACTCCCCAAAAACCGGTTTTGGAGTGTCCGCAATTGTGACTTACGTCGACATTATTCTTCGTTTGCGGCTGTTGTACGGCCGAGTGCCACGTCGAACTCGCTGAGCAGCGGCACGAGCATCGCGGCGATTGTGAACCCAAACGCGACCGTCAGCGAAGCAAACGGCACGAGCGGATCGGCCGATTCGTTGGTGCCGGGCTTCGCGATGAGGATATTCGTTACGCAGTAGAACATCGCGAGCGGGCACAGTGTGCTGCCGATCGACACTGCCGACGATGGCCGATCCGCACTCAGCACCCACAGCAACCCGCCGATACCCAGCACCAGGAACGAGATGAAACTGAGCCATTGGTTGGCAAAACTGCCACCGTTGATGA
>JAYSYI010000649.1:0-8701 GCA_043727665.1 Limnoglobus sp.
GGTTAGCTCTGGATTACCGGGCGGGATTATTCCCGCACCGGCCCATGAGGCTTCCCGGCCGAAATCCTGACGGTCGTATACCGCCACCTGAACCCCGGCATTTGCCAATACATACGCGGAGGTCAAGCCGATGATGCCGCCGCCAATCACGATCAAATCCGGGCTACTGCTCATACTGTCGTTATACGGTTCGCGGCTCATCTGCGGTTGACACCGTTTCACTCCGCGATATTAACCCACCGCATTCGATGCAATCCCGGAGTCTTCCCATGTACCGTGCGTCTGTCGTAGTTTTGTTACTCGCGTCGTCGGCGTTTGCTGCGGAACCGGCTGCGGATGCGGAGAAACTCGTCGGGTTCTGGAAGCCGGTTTCGATCCTGTGCGAAGGCCGCGAGCAACTCCCCAAGGGGCAGGCCGACGATTTCACGCTGGTCATCAAGGATGGCGAATATCGCTTGTACAAAGTGCTCGACAAAGCGAAAGACGAACACGTGCGGCTTATTTCGGCAGAATTGGTGCTGAATCCGAAACTGCTCACATTCGAGTGGAACGTGTTGTCCGGCCCACGAAAAGGCGAGAAATATCACGGCCTCTACGCGAAAAAAGACGGCCAACTGATGCTTTGCTACGGCCCCGCCGACAAACCACGCCCCACGCAACTTGAATCCACATCCAGCAACGGTATGAATCTGGAAACGTGGGTGCCAGAGAAAAAGTAAACTGCGTGCACCGGCTTTCACAAAAGGACCGTCATGCTTCGCCTCTTCCCGATGCTTCTGACGATCATTCTCGCAGTAAATACAGCCAACGCCGCCGAACCGCTTCCCGCGGTAAAAGTGAGCGAAAACGGTCGATTCCTGGTTACCGCAGACAACAAGCCGTTCTTTTGGCTTGCCGATACGGCATGGGAGATTTTCCATCGCCTGAACCGCGAAGATGTCGATCACTATCTTGACAAGCGAGCGAAGCAAGGCTTTACCATCATCCAGGCGGTTGCGATTGCGGAGTTCGATGGCCACATCGTACCAAATGCCTACGGCCACCTGCCGTTCACCGATCTCGACCCGACAAAACCGGCTACCAAGGATGGACCGGCGAACGACTATTGGGACCACGTCGATACCGTCGTCGATGCGGCCAATACACGCGGGTTCACCATCGCCTTCCTGCCCAGTTGGGGGCGCTATTGGCACGACAAATCGAAAGACGGCACGCCGCCGATCTTTAACAAGGTTAATGCCGAGGTTTACGGCAATTGGCTCGGCAAACGCTACAAGAACAAGGGCGTGGTCTGGGTTCTCGGTGGGGATCGTTCGGTCGATAGCGACGCGCAAAAAGAGACGATCCGTGCCATGGCACGCGGCCTGTTATCCGGCGACAATACGCACATTCTGACGTTTCACCCCAGCGGCGGTATGGGATCGTCGAAGTGGTTTCACGACGATGCGTGGCTAAGCTTTAATATGCGACAGAACGGCCACGCGGCGGAGTTTACGGGGCGATACGACCAAACGAAAATCGACTACGATCGCACGCCGATCAAGCCGGTGATCGATGGCGAGCCGATTTACGAAGGCCATCCCGTTTCGTTCAACGCGAAGGGACTCGGTCACTCGACTGCGGCCGATGTCCGCAGGCCGCTTTACTGGAACTTGTTCAGCGGGGCGTGCGGCCATACCTATGGGCACCATAGCATTTGGCCTTTCTGGAAGTCCGGCATTGCCGAGATCAATGCCCCACTTATGCCTTGGACGGAAGCGATTGACGAACCGGGTGCGAACCAGATGATCCACGGGCGACGACTGATCGAATCGCGGCCGTTTCTCGCGCGGATCCCTGACGATTCAATCATTGTCACGGACCGCGTTGCAACTTCGGTACCCGGTGCCGGTACGCGGCGGTTCGTGGCCACCCGCGATAGCGATGGCACGTTTGCGATGGTTTACGTGCCAATCGGGCGTGCCTTTAAAGTCAAAATGACGACGATCAAAGGCAAGTTGGTAACCGCGAGTTGGTACGATCCGCGTACCGGAGTCGCAACGCGAATCGGCGAATATCCCAACGAGGGCGAACGCGAATTCCTCTCGCCAAACAAAGGCGAACTCACCGATTGGGTACTCGTTCTCGACGATGCAGCGAAGAACTACCCGCCACCGGGCCAGGTGAAATAGCGGGGTTTTTGCCTTTCACAATCGACGTAAGTCAGAATTGCGAACACTCCAAAACCGGTTTTTGGGGTGTTTTTTCTTCTCAAACTGCCAGTTTTTGATCGCAAATCGCTTATCGGTTTCGGGCATTTTGCTGTATCTTAAGGATATGCTCAATGTTATGTCGACAGCTCTCGCTTCGACACTCGCCGTAAGTACCGACCGTTTCGCGTCACTTTTCGACCGTTTCATGTCACTATGCGACCGTTTGGTGTCATAATGCGACCGTTTGGTGTCATTTCGAGACACTTTCGAGACACGAGACAATTCTGACTTACGTCAAATCACCTAAAACTGATTGACTTCGCGAAATCGTGTGGGCGATGGTTTTCTCACAGGATGCATCGATCCAATACAATCGGCGTTACCGTTCCCGAGAGATATTACCATGCCGATTGCGATCCAGTGCCCAAACGCATCGTGTCGATCCCAAGCGATCGTGGCCGATGCGATTGCGGGCCGTGGCGTAAAGTGCAAAAAGTGTGGCACTTCGTTCAAGGCGGTGGCGACACTGGATGGCTTGCCATCGGACACGAAGCCGCGTTCGTCATCGTCGGGTTTGCCTTTCGCGATGTTGCCCGCCGAGTTCGGTCGCTACCGTATTTTGTCGCTGCTCGGGAAGGGTGGCATGGGTGCGGTTTATCTTGCGGAAGACACCCAACTCGGGCGGAAGGTCGCACTCAAACTTCCGAGTTTCGATGTCTCGGAAACCAAACGGCTTGAGCGTTTCGTCCGCGAAGCGAAGGCATCTGCGGGGTTGCAACACCCGAATATCTGCGCGGTTTTCGATGCCGGCGTGATTGCGGGACGGCCGTTCATTAGCATGGCATACATCCACGGCAAGACGCTTGACGACGCGATCGATCCCGACCAGCCAATGGACGCAAAACGGGCCGTTGCGATCGTGCAGAAAATCGCATTGGCGCTGCAAGTGGCCCACGAAAACGGCATCGTCCATCGCGACCTCAAACCCGCCAACGTGATGATGTCCGCGAAGGGCGAGCCGGTCGTAATGGACTTCGGTCTAGCAAAACGATCGAGCGAATACGATTACATGGAATCGCATTTGACGCAACAAGGCGAGCAAATTGGCACACCAGGTTACATGTCCCCGGAGCAAGTTCGTGGCGACATCGAACTGCTCGGCCCCGCAACCGATATTTACGCACTTGGCGTGATCTTGTTCGAACTGTTGTCGGGCCACACTCCGTTCATCGGGCCCGTTTTCGTGGTGATGTCGCAAATTCTCACATCACCCGTTCCACCTCTCAAAGAGTTTCGCCCCGATGCCGACGCGCGATTGGAGGCGATCTGCCAGCAAGCGATGGCGAAGGACATCGCCTTACGCCCCGCCAGCATGGCAATCTTCGCCGCGCAACTCAGCGAGTATTTGCAGCACGCCGACGCAGTCCCGGTGATCTTCGCACCTGTCGCACTTGTACCCGTTACCCCGTTCGGCGACCTATTCAAAGACACGGAAGTTGCGAAAGTACCTCAAGAGCAAACTCATAAAACGAAGCCTGCTCGATTGCCAATTCTCATTGGCGCGGCGGTGCTCGGCTAGCTCTTTGTGAGTGTCTGTATTTTTTTGACAACGGGAAGCGACGTCCAGGATCGGCAGGAGAAGGAATTAAGAGCGAAAGAGTATGAAAACGCCAAATTATCTAGAGAGTTGGAAATTGCGAAAATCGCTGCCGCAAAGGCCCGCGTGATTCCTGTCAATCCACTCCCATTAATGATCGTGGACGCCAATCCACCAAAAGTTGTCGCCCCATTCGTCTCTCCGGTAGTCAAACCGCCCAAAACTCCGAATGCGGTCAATATCCTGAGTGAGGGAGAACGCGAGTTCGAGATCGCGGACGATGTCAAGATGGTGTTTTGCTGGATACCTGTAGGGAAGTCCAGACTCGGTTCACCGCTGACAGAACCGTCCCGAAACAAATCGGAAGTGGAGCACGAATTTGCGACCGAAGGTTTTTGGCTGGCGAAGACGGAGTGTATGCAGAAGGAGTGGGAAGCGGTGATGGGCAAGAATCCGAGTTTTCACTGTGAATCGGGCAGAGGCGTATATATGGCACGAGGTTTGGACACGGGCAATTTCCCTGTGGAGAACGTGAGCTGGGATGATATACAACTTTTTTTGGTGAAATTAAACAAGCGTGACGGGGTAGCGAAAGCGTTTGGTCAAGCGGGCACATTCAAATTGCCGAACGGCGATCAGTGGGAGTATGCATATCGTGGAGGTAAGGGAAATGAGCAAACATTCTATTGGGGCTATGACTTGAACGCGAAGATGGCCAACTGCGACGACGCAATCCCCTATGGAACCGTAACGAAGGAAACGCCTTTAGGCCGTACAACAGCGGTGGGGAGTTACGCGAAAGTGGTGGCACATCCGTGGGGGCTTTCGGACATGTCGGGCAACGTCAGTGAATGGTGTGATGACTTGCAAATTCGTGGTGGCTCTTATCGTGAATGGCCAAGGCACTGTCGTGCGTCGTCGGGCGGTAAGGGACTGCCGTCCTATAGTCGAGAGATCACCGGCTTTCGCGTTTGTCTGAACTGATCTCACGCATATTCCAGCAGACTTATAATTGCACGTTCCGCAGACGTTACCTTTTACCTTGGCACAACTACATTCATAGTATACGTGCAGAGGCCAGGTTTTTTGGCCTGCTGGCACGCAAGGAGTGTGCTTTCCACCCTCCAGTTTCTTCATGGAGTTTCACGTAGGTTTGCCTTGCTCACGCAGAGGGCCAGTTCGTGCCGATGTTAGTAACGAATTGCCAGACTGCGAACAATTGCTCGCCTGGAATCTTCACTCGTTTAGCCGCACCGAGTAGTCTTCGGAGCGAAGCGAGAGCACGGCGTATCGGATCGTACGCGAATGTCCGGAGAGTTTCATCCCGCGCTTCGCTCCGCAGAGCCTACGCGACGCGGCTAGACGGGGATTTCACGGTGGCAATCGCTGGCCATTGAAACCGCATATGATCGTGGCTGAATCAGTGGGCTGACACGACTGACACACACCGCTCGCCAGAACTGAGAATTGCACGTTGGTTCGGAGAGTTTTCCGCCCGCGCTTCGCTACGCAAAGCCTACTCGGCGAGGCTAAACGGGGATTTTTCGTGCCAGCCCGCAGCGCAAGCAAGGGACTTCCACGGTCGAGAGACTGCGTGGAGTTTATTGCGGGTTCCCCTTGCTGGCGCTGCGGGCTGGCAGGATTGATACGGCGTGGAGTTACTTGCGGGTTCCTTGCTGGCGCTGCGGGCTGGCAGGAATCTCGATTGATATTCACGCCATCGCGGTAATGATGACAATCCCTCGCTAGCGCGTCGGATTAACTGGAGTCGCGGGCTGGCAGGAGCCGCTGTTTGCCGACGAATGCTTCACTCGGTGTGTCATCTTCGACCGCGAGACGTATATTAATGAAACATACCCTCGTTCTGCCAACCTGCTAGGCACCTTCGCCGTGTGGTTGGGCTACCGCCCTCACTGCGGAGTCTGCTGCCATGCCTGCATCGCGCGAATACAACGACGATATTTTCGATAAGTCTCGCATGTCGTTTGGCGATCACCTCGACGAACTTCGTTCGCGGATGATCAAAGCGGTTTACGGCTTAGTCTTCTGCATGACGATTGGCTTCGTGCTCGATTACATTGGCGATAGCACGGGCTATAAAAGCATTGGTGTCGGTAAGCCGGTCATGCGGATGATCGTCGATCCCGTCGAATCGCAGACGCGCAACTTTTACCTTCGCCGCACGCAATCGTCGTTCGAACGGTTGCCGATTGTCGCGACTTCGCCGAAGGAAGTCGAGCGGATTCGCGCGGTATTGAAAGACAACGAATACGATTTGACGAGTCTCACAACAGAAGAACGCGAGAGTTTACTCGCAGCCCCACGCGAATTGCCTTTAGTCATTCCCGTAGACGATTTGATACCGGTGTTCGGCGAGCCGAAAGATCCTTCGATCAAGACGATCACGATCAAAGCGCAAGTCTTCCCCGCACACTTCAGCGCGTTCAACCAAGAAGGCGAAACACTGCTTGGGAACAAAAAATACCTGACGACGCTGAGCGCACCGGAATCGCTGGTCGTTTACTTCAAGGTTTCGCTGTTGTGCGGGGTCGTTCTCGGTAGCCCGTGGATCTTCTACCAAATTTGGGCGTTTATCGCGGCAGGGATGTACCCTCACGAACGTGCTTACGTTTACAAATACCTGCCGTTTAGTATCGGGCTATTCCTGACGGGTGTGTTATTGTGTCAGTTCGTCGTGCTGCCGGGTGCGGTGAAAGCGTTGCTCGGTTTCAACAGTTGGATCGACGTGGACCCCGACTTGCGACTGAACGAATGGCTGGGCTTCGCGATTGTCTTACCACTCGTTTTCGGAGTTTCGTTTCAGACGCCAATGGTGATGATCCTCCTCAACCGACTCGGCATGTTCGGTTGGCAAGATTATCTTTCGAAGTGGCGATATGCGATGATGATCTTGGCCGCATTCTCGGCCGTGATTACGCCGACGCCCGATGCGATCACGATGATGTATCTATTCGTGCCGATGTTTGGACTCTACTTGCTCGGGATCTTTCTCTGTTGGCTGGTCCCTGCCCCACGCGGTACCGATTTGGACAACGAGAGCGAAATCGCCGTCTGATCGTTGCGATTCTCCGATAGGAGCCAATGATGATCCGCTTGCAGAACGCACGATGGTGTGCGTTCGTCGTTCTGTTGATGATGTTGCTCGGTTGTTCGAAAAAAGGACTCCCCGCGCCGACGGGTGGCGGTGCGGTTCCGCCTTCCAAATCGAATCTGCGCAGGCCCGTCGAACTGACGCGGGCGATTGAAAAGACGATCATCTCCGCTGTGGAACAAGTCGGTGCGCTCGAAGCGAGGCAGACGACGGACATCGCCGCGGGTGTCACGGGCATCGTCGACGAAGTGCTTTTCGATGAAGGAATGATCGTCGATCCCAATCAAAATTTACCGCTCGTCCGCATCGATCAAGAGAAATACCTTCGCAGTGTGGAAGCATCCGAAGCGGTGGAGAAACGGGCAAAGGCCAACTTTGCAAGGGCCACGGATGTCTCGGCGCGGGCACAAACGGGAGGTGCGGCGGTCTCCGAATCCGAACGGCGACAAGCCACGGAAATGATGAATGCCGCAGAGGCCGATCTGTTTGCGTCGCAGGCGAATTTGAAATTGGCAAAGCACAACTTCGACCGTTCGCGGGTGATTCCGCCATATCGCGGGCAGATGAATCAGCGACGGATTACACCGGGAACGTATGTCAAGGAAGACACGATCATCGGCACCATTGCCGACCTCAGCGAGATTCGTTTGCTCGGCTATGTGCCCGAGTCGGCGGCCCCGATGATTCGTGGCCGAATGGAGCAACGGCCGCGCGTGCAAGCCGCCCGATCGATTGCGATTGCACTCGCAGGTAGCGATGGCGGTTGGGGTGGTGTCGCGGCCGAGATGCTGATCCGCATGGACGGCGTGCCAAGCGGCTACGACCCCGAGTTCACAATACCGTCAATGCCGCGACGCACCTTTCGTTCCAGCATTTTTTACATGAGTACGACCGCCGACCCGACGACGCATATGTTTGAATGCAAAGCGAAAATCGACCCACGAGAACCGCTGTTCGATCAACTCAAACCGGGGTTTACCGCACGGATTCGCTTCCCCTACGAAAGCACCGCAGACGCCGTCGTATTGCCAGAGGAATCGGTGCGGGCCACCGAGCGCGGCTCGTTGGTGTTTATGCCCGCGAAGAAAATCGGCAAAGATGGCACCGTCGAGTGGATCGCGAAATCGCAGCGCGTCGAGATCGGTGCGCGATCGCCGGGCTGGATCGAAGTCCGCTCGGGAATCAACGCGGGCCAGTGGGTCGTGCAACGCGGCGCAGAATCACTCGACGATGGCGTACCGCTACGCATCTCCGAAGACCAACTGAAACTCCTGGAACGATAGGTTGCGTTCATGACGTTGTCCGATTTGAGCATTAAGAACCCGGTGTTTGCGGTCGTGTTGTCGGCCGCGTTGCTGGCGTTTGGCTACCTCGGTTATCGCGATCTCGGCGTAAGTCAGTTTCCCGAACTCGATTTTCCCGTCGTCAGTATCAACACGTATTACGACAGTGCCTCGCCCGAAATTATCGATCACGACGTGACCGATGTCATCGAAGATGCCGTCTCGCAAGTCGAAGGCATCGAGTACGTGCAATCGCAAAGTTCGTACGGCGTCAGTTCGGTGACGGTCTATTTTCGTTTGAGCAAACCGGTCGATATCGCGATGCAAGACGTGCGCAATGCCGTCTCCGCCGCCGCAGATCGGTTGCCGAGCGACATCGACCCGCCCGTCATTTCGAAGCTGAACTTCAACAAATTTCCCGTTATCTGGCTCGGTGTTCACGGCAACAAACCGCTGAGCGAGTTGAACAAGTTCGTCGATTCGACGCTGAAACAGGACATTCAAACCGTGCCCGGTT
>JAYSYI010000650.1:0-2840 GCA_043727665.1 Limnoglobus sp.
GCCGCCGTGATGAGTTCTTCGATGTTCGCCAAGCGATCCGCGTCGTCGTCGCCGCCACGATAGCTTACAAGTTCCTTCATATCTGCCATCTCAGTGGAAACTCTCAGCATCGCGCGGTAGCCGGACTTATCGAGTACGAGCCGAATGACATCTTGTGGTGGCAGTTCGAGCGAGGCCCGCAGGTCGGTAATGATGCGCGCGAAGTCTTTAAGTCCCGTCGCGGCCTTGCCTTTGATATCCGTAATTTTCGCAACTTGACCCGCCGCCGACATCGGGCCAATTTCGTGACTTTCTGCATAGGCCGTGAGGCGATCGAGGCTGGTTTTGCCGATGCCACGTGCCGGTTCGTTGACGACGCGATAAAACGAAACCGTGTCGGCCGGGTTGACTAACAGACGCAGGTACGCAAGGATGTCGCGGTTCTCTTTCCGCTGGAAGAACGCGAGGCCTTTCACGATCTGGAACGGCACGCCATGCTTGATAAACGCCGATTCGAGCGAGCGCGTCAGGGCGTTAATCCGGACGAAAATCGCGTGGTCCCTGTAGCGATGTTTTTTCTCTTCAATCGTTTTCTTGATGCGAATGACCACGCCCTCCGCTTCGTCGAGACCGTTCTCGAACGACAAAATTCGCACCGGTTCGCCACCGGGGTTTTCGGTAATCAGCGACTTCTTTTTGCGGAGTTTGTTGTGCGCGATCAACGAGTTCGCGGCGGCAATCACGGCCTGCGTGCTGCGGAAATTCTGTTCCAGCGTAATCACCCGTGCACCGGGGAAGTCTCGCTCGAAGTTGAGGATATTCGTGATGTCCGAACCGCGCCACCGGTAGACGTTTTGGTCCGGGTCGCCGACGACGCAGAGGTTCGGGTAGTTGATCGAAAGTCTGCGTGCGATCTCGTACTGCGCGGAGTTCGTGTCCTGATATTCGTCGATGAGCACGTAGCGAAATCGCGCGTCGAGTTCGGCCCGCAGTTCCTCGTTGTGCCGAAGTGCGAGCGCGGGCAGGTACAGTAAATCATCGAAGTCCATCGCGTTCGCGGCCCGCAATCGCTTCTCGTAACCGTAATACACTTTCGCCACGGTCTGGCTCAGGAAGTCGTTCGCGGTGCGCTCGAACTCTTTCGGCGTCTGAAGCTGATTCTTCGCTTTGCTGATCGCTCCGCCGATGCGTTCCGGGGTAAATTTCACATCGTCCATGTTGAGCGCTTCGAGCGCTTGCTTGACGAGTTTATTGCGGTCGTCGGTGTCGTAAATCGTGAAGTTCCTGTCGATGCCGAGCCGGTCGGCATACTGGCGAAGCAGTCTCGCGCCCAAGCTGTGGAACGTACTCACGAAGACGCGATTGCCGGGCGAAATTGTCTCCACGCGGTGCCGCATTTCGCCAGAGGCTTTATTTGTGAACGTGATTGCTAAGATGTTACTAGCGCGAATGCCCTGTTGCAACAGAAACGCAATACGCCGTGTAATTACGCGCGTTTTGCCACTGCCCGCACCGGCCAGCACGAGTAGCGGGCCTTGCGTACACTCGACCGCTTCGCGCTGAATCGGCGTAAGGTCCCACAACAGATCAACGGACATTCGTAACTCCCGCGACAACGCGCGAACCGAATCGACTCAAACGAGCATTGTACCGAACGAGGTAGCGGGTATGGAAATCGTTGGCTTGGGAACGCATATTTTGGACTGCCCGCGCGTGCGGAAGCTCATCGACAAACATGCTGAGAAATTTCTGTGTACGGTGTTCACGGCACGCGAATTGGCGTACTGTGCGGAGCGGACGCACAGCACCGAATATTACGCAGCGATCTGGGCGACGAAAGAAGCGGTGTTTCGAGCGCTCGGTTCGAAATGGCGTCGCGGTGTGGACTGGCGGGATGTGGAAGTCGTGTGCGAATCGTCGATCGAGCCGTACGCCGTAATTAGTGGACCGACGAAAGATCACTACGAAACCCGTGGCGTGACCGACATTCGCATCTCGTTCTCGTACTCGCGGCTCTTCGTTACCGCGACGGCAATCGCTGTCCGGTGATTGTCACTCATCCGAGTACGGCCCACGAAAGTACCACGATTTGTTGGGGATTTGGTACTTCACCATCATTGCGGGGTCTGCGATGGTCGTTCCGCCAGCTGCCACTGAACGCATTGCGAAGTCGTGCAATGTCGTCGTCAGCAACGTGCGTTCGACCGGATACGGTGCTTGACCGGTGGCGAAGAATTCTTCGATCTGGAACGTGAGTGCATCGAAGAATCGCGCGCCAGGCGGGGCTGGCAGCACGAACAGCGTCGAATGCAGTTGCGGATCGCCCTTCAGTTTCACGGCAGCGGTGATGTCCGCCACATAACCTGGCAAATGCAGCAACGTCCCGCGCGTACCGTCGGCGTATTCGACCAGAATCGCAGTCGGATTCTCGACATGATCTCGCGGCGTTCCATAATCGCGGCTGGCACATCTCCGCAACGCAGATTCGGCAAGATCCTTGTTCCACACGCCGCGATCCCACGCTTTCCAGACGGCATCGCCGGTGAACGTCGTAATCCGTTTCACGCCAGTTTCGCCGCCATTACGGCGTTCCATCAGGCATTGCAGCGTTTCCATCGCGTGGAAACCGTAAATGTCCAGATCTGCGTAAAAGCAGACGACCGCTTCCTCGACGCTCGCACCAAACGGCAGTTCCCACTCGGGGCGACGCCAGGTGACGGGCAGCGACGAACCGGCCATCAGCCCGAAGCCCATCGTCTTGGCCGTGTCGTACATCTTGCGCGCTTTAACGTGGTCGTAAGAAAGGTGCTTGTCGATGAAAACGGGAACGCACTTCTTCGACTTCTGGAACACATCGACGA
>JAYSYI010000651.1:0-8699 GCA_043727665.1 Limnoglobus sp.
AACGATGCGATTTCCTACCCGCTTTACGACATTACGAGTAGCGGATTCAATCAGGCCAACAAAGCGTGGCGTGCCCCGGAGAAGAACAAGTATCGCGTCGCCACGATGCCGTTCGGCAACAACTTTGGGATGATTCACATCGACTGGGCCTCCGAAACCAGCCCGCGCGTAACGCTCGAACTGCGGGACGAAGACGGCGAAATCGTCGTGCGGCACCCGATCCGCTTGGCGATGCTAACGCCGAACGACAAAGCACCGGGCAAAAAGCCTGCCGAGCCAGCGAAAGCAGTGGAACTGCCTGCGGGTGTGATTACGCCAGCCGAGGCGTTCAAGAAGGAAAAGGGCGACGAAGTCACGGTGCAGTTCGAAGTGAAAGGTGGCCGATTGACCGCAGACAAGAAGCGGTTGTTCTTAAACTCCGATGCCGATTTCAAAAGCGAAGCGAACTTCACCGTGGTCGTGAATGCGAAGGCACGCAGCGATAAGTTCAAGGACGCTGCCGGAGACACGTTCAAAGGGAAAACCGTGCGTGTAAAAGGCAAATTGTCCGAGTATCAAAAGAAATTGCAGATTGAAATCGACGACGAAAAGCAACTGGAAGTGGTCGAATAACGGCGCGTGAAAATGCCACCGGGATTTCCTGGTGGCTCATTTTGCTTCGCACCGATGGGTCGCGTTATTTCTTGTACTTCTTCGTGCTGCGATTCTTGTGCTTGATACCTTTACGGCGACGTTTCGCAGCCGTGCGGAGCTCTTTCCGCTTGTGTTGGATGCCCATCGATAACTCTCCTGACTCGTAATATTACTTTCTCAAATAACAGTCTAGGAAATGTATCCGCCGAGTCGAGTGCATTTGCTGATTCGCGCCTCGTCGGGTGAAAGAAGCTCGTCACACGCACTCCATTACTTTCTGGCATGAAAACGAATCAGAAATAATCGTGGAGAAATTGCAGGCGTCGGCCTTGCGTAATGGTTAAGATCTTCCGAACTGCTCGATACCTTTCCAGTCCTTGCGGAGTGTCGCCATGCGTGGCCTGAATCGATTTGTTTTGCTTGCGGCGATTGCGTATCTTACGCCGACGGCATTTGCCCAGTCGCCTGTGAAGAAAGCCGAAGTGAAGCCCGGTGCGCGGATTGCTATCGTTGGCGATTCGATCACCGAACAGAAGCTGTATAGCCGCTTCATCGAGTCGTACCTGACGGCGTGTTACCCGGAACTCAACGTTCGCGTGTTTCAGTTCGGCTGGAGCGGTGAGACGGCGGGTGGGTTCCTGGCGCGAATGGACAACGACCTGTTGCCGTTTAAGCCGGACATTGTGACGCTGTGTTACGGCATGAACGATGGCGGTTATGCGCCGTTCAGCAAAGCGACCGGCGAGCGGTTCGAGAAGCCACTCCGCGAGATCGTCAAGAAGGCCAAAGCGGCGGGTGCCACCGTCGTCGTCGGTTCGCCGGGCGCGGTTGACACTTACTTCTTCGACAAGCAGAAATCGGGTGGCAAGTCGCCCAAAGCGGAGATGTATAACGGGACGCTTGCGAAGCTGCGCGACATCAGCATGTCGATCGCGAAAGACAACGAGATGCCGTTTGCGAATGTCCACGACACGATGACCGTTGCGATGGGGAAGGCCCAAGAAACGCTCGGTGACAAGTATTTTGTTTGCGGGGCCGATGGCTTTCACCCCGCTTCGAACGGGCAGTTGCTGATGGCGTTCGCGTTCTTGCGTTCGCTGCAACTCGATGGCGACCTTGGCAGCGTTCAGCTCGATATGGGTTCCGATGCCAAAGGTGCGGGCGGGCACAACGTCCTGTCCGAAAAGGATGGCACGATCGAAATCGAAAGTACGCGATTCCCGTTCGCGTTCAGCGGCGACGACAAAGACCCCAACGGTACGCGGAGCATCACCGCGTTCACGCCGTTCAACGAGGAATTCAACCGGTTCACGCTCATCGTCTCGAACGCGAAGTCCGACAAGCTGAGCGTCACGTGGGGCAAGGAAACAAAGATCTTCACCAAGGCGGAGCTACAGAAGGGCGTGAATCTGGCGGCGGCGTTTGCGAATCACCCACTGTCGGCTGCGTTCCAGAAGGTCGATGCCGCCGTGGCGGATCGGCAGAATTTCCAGACGTTCATGATCAAAAGCGTCATCACGCAACATCGTGGCATTCTTGCGATGACGCAGGGTGATGCAGAGATCGCGAAGGCACTCGATACCGTCCGCGACCGCCTGTGGATGAATGACGCGAAACGATACGATGCCGTACGCGCGACGCTCAAGCCCGTGAAACACACGATTGTCGTCGCGAAAGCCGAGTAGCGATTGGTATTGCACGCTCGGTTGGTTTCCGTTCACAATCGAGCGATGTTGCAATCACTCGGATACTTTCGATCGTTCGTCGCGTTGGCCATCGCTCTCGCTTGGGCGTACTGGCCGACACTGACATTCATGTACGAGAAGTGGGTTGGCGACCCGCAATACTCGCACGGATTCCTCGTGCCGGTGTTCTCGGCGTTTTTGCTCTATCGCAACCGCGATGCGTTGCGGGCGGCGACGGTTACGCCGATGCCGATCGTGGGCGGCGTGGTGCTGGCCGTGGCGCTGCTGATGCGCACACTGGCGGGCGGCTTACTGTTTCACCAACTCGATGCCATTTCGATGCTGATTGCCACGGCGGGTGCGGTGCTGGTACTCGGTGGGCGACGTTGGTTCGCGCTAACGGGGCCTGCGATTCTGTTCCTCATCTTCATGATTCCGTTACCCTACGAACTCGAACGGAACGTCGGCGGTCCGCTCAAAACGGCGGCGACGTGGGCGAGTACGTTTCTGCTGCAAACTTTCGGGCTGCCAGCGATTGCAGAGGGAAATCTCATCCTGATCGACGAAATTCGGCTCGGTGTCGTCGATGCATGTAGCGGCCTCAAAATGCTCATGACGTTTGCCGCATTCTCGTTCGGTGCGGTGCTCATGGCGGGGCGAACGACGTTCGAGAAACTCATGGTCTTGCTCGGCATCATCCCGATTTCTCTGTTGGCGAACGTCCTGCGGATCGTGGCCACGGGTATCGGGCTGACGATGTTTCACGACAAGGAAACGACGCATTTTCTGCACGATTTCTTCGGCTGGCTGATGATGCCCGTCGGGTTGGCGTTACTCGGTTTGGAACTGTGGGTACTGAAGCGACTGGTGATTCGCGCCGAATGATTCGGCGTGCGGAAATGGGAAGGAACCCAACGATGAACACAACGAATTTGGCAATCGCGCCCGGTACGGCGGCATCTCGCCCGACGGGAACTCCGCGTGCGGCTCGTGTGTCGCCAAAGCTCGACAGCGATGGCGGCAATGGTTATCGCATCCTCGCGTGGCTGCGTTTGTACTGGCTGATGGTGCTATTTTGCGGGGCGCTGATTGCCGCGCCGATGGCGTATTTGGCGTGGACGATACTGCCGTCGAAGTTCGAATCGTACGCACTGCTCCGCGTCGCATCGTCGCCGTTCAGTGTGTCGAACTCGAAAGATCCGCAACGATCGCGAACCGACTTCACCACGTACCTGAAGACGAACTCGCAGCTCATCAAGAACGAATTCGTACTCAACAAAGCGCTGAGCACGATCGTCGATGGTTCTCGCATCAGCGACCTGGCGACGATCAAGGAACAGAAGAACCCGTTTCAGTTTCTCGACGACGAGTTGGTCGTGTCATTCCAGGAAGGTTCGGAAATTATTCGACTGACAATGAAGGGCCACAACGCGGAGGACATCCGCAAGATCGTCAACGCGGTGCAACTCGCGTACATGGAAGAAGTCATCGAAAAGGAGATCAAGGAGCGACAAGATTTCCTGCTGGTGGTCGAGACGACGCTGCTGAAATTGCAGGGCACGTTGAACCAGAAATCGGGCAAGGCGCTCGATGCGTTACTTCCCGTGGGTGCGGTGGTGCCCGCCGAACCGCGACCGTTCCCGGCACTCGGCCAACCGGCGATTGCACCCGCGGCTTTGCCCGAGTCGATTCGCAAGCTGTTTGTTGGCGAGTTAGTAAGGCGTGTGATGCTTCTCCGCGAACAAGCGCACGACATGCCGCTACTGATCGCATCGCAAAAAACGCGCGTCGAATCGCTCGAAAAACAGATGCAATCGCTGACGACGGGCGCGCCATCGAAGGAAATTCTCGACGAAGTCGACCGCGACCCCGAGGTGCAATTCCTGGCGACCCGCGAAGGGGCGTTTCGCCGAAAGTACAACAAGGATCGTGCCACGTATCAGAACCCCGACGCGCCGACGATTCGCGCATCGCTAGAAGAAGCGGAGAAAGTGGCCGAGCAACTGAAGCAGACGCGAACCAAGAAAGCGTATGAGAAGGAACTCGCGAAACGGCAGGGGAAAGCGGGCGACTTCGGCGGGCAGTACGAGGACGCTACGCGGAAGTTGGGCGAACTCGAAACTCGCTTCGCAGTCGATCGGAAGCGGCTCGTGGAAGCCGAACAAGAGATGGCAAAACTGCCGCCCGACCCCGTTACGCTGACGCAAGTCAAAGCCGAAGAGAAGCGGCACGAAGACGACAAAAAGCCGCTGATTAACACCGACGCGAGCTTGGTCGAAGCCGAAGATAATATCTTCCGTTCGATCGCCGGTCACGCGGCCACGTTGCGGTTGGACATCAGTTCGCCTAAGCGCGTGAGTATCTTGCAAACGGCATCGACGCCGATGCAACGCGACACGCGCAAGCAGATCCTCGGCAGTGCGTTCGCGGGGATGTTCGGCTTCGCGCTCATCGCCTTCGGTGCGATTGCCTACGAGACGAAGGTGCAGAAACTCTGCGGTGTCGCCGACTTTCGCAGCACCGCACCGATGCCCGTTGTCGGCGTGATTCCGTGGCTGCCCGATGCGAGTCGCGATTCGGCGAAGCGGACTGACATGCTCGAAGCGATCGATAAACTCCGGGCGTACGTCACGCAAACGTGGCTATCGCGCGGCGCGACTGTCGTTTCCGTGACCAGCCCGATTGGCGATGAAGGCAAAGCGTTCACCGCGTTCCATTTGGCGAACAGCTTGGCACAAGGCGGCTTCAAAACCTTGCTCGTCGACTTCGATTTGCGCAAACCCACAATGCACCCCTTGGCGAACGTGCCCAACGGCGTCGGGGTGTGCGAACTCCTGCGTGGCGAGGCCGATTTCCGCAATACGATTCACGCACTGCCGAGCGGCTTGCACTTCGTTTCCGCAGGTCAATGGTCCGAGGCAGCCCGAATGGCGGCGTGTGGCGGGCGGCTCGAAGCGCTGCTCAACCGGCTGAAGGAACCGTTCGACTGCGTGATTTTGCACGGGCACTCGTTGCTGACGGCGGCAGAAGCGGTGGAAGTGTCGCGGCGTTGCGATGTCGTGCTGCTGTGTACGCTCAACCGCGAAACGCGCTTGCCGATGGTGAAGAAAGCCAGCGAGCGGATCGCCACGATGGAAATCCCGTTTTCCGGGATCGTGTATCTCGGTGCGACTCCCCAGGAAGCCTTGTGTTAAGGATGACTGCCTTGAAACGATCATTGCCGATTTGGCTTGCGTTTGGCTTCGTGTTGGCGGGGGCGGCCGTTCACGGTGCGATCACGCAGCGTTGGTCGGTGTTCGCGCCGAATGTGGCACGCACCGAGCGAATGCACGCGGTGACGGTGAAATTCACCGATGCCGAAGTGACCGATGTGCCGCACGATGTCCCGCTGAAAGAGCGAAGCATTGCGACATCGCGACGATTTTTTTCCGCTTCGCAGAACGTTTCGGCGATGATCTCCGTCATATCGGGTGTGCCCGGTGCAGTCTCGACGCACACGCCGGACGTTTGCTACACTGGCACCGGCTACAAAATGACCTTCGGCCCGAAGCGGGAGAAGATCACGATGCCCGATGGGAAAACGGCGATGTTCTTCGTCGCCGATTTCGAGAAGCGCAAGGCCACCGAAGTCGAACGGCTGCGCGTGCGTTGGGCGTGGACGGCCGATGGCACGTGGGATGCCCCGGACTTTGCCCGGTTCCAGTACATGAAAGCGAGCGAACTGTACAAGCTGTACATCGTCACTGCGTTAGCGGAATCGCCGACTGGCGACCGCATCGAAGACGCGGAACCGACTCGTGCCTTCGTGCGCGATGCGTTCGCGCAGTATGCAGCGGCATTCGCCAACGTACCGACGACCACGACACCCTGATGAACCCCTAGGTAGGATACCGTCCACGATGAACTTAACGAAAACGGGAAATCGGATCACCCCTGCCACGGTTGTGGTCAAGGCTGTCGCCATCGAAACGGTACCGAACCCAACGAGCGCGATTGCGGGCGAACGTTGGAAAACGGCATTCGACTTTACTGCCGCCATCATTTTAATGGTGCCATGTTTGCCCGTCACGTGGCTCGCGATGTGGCTTACGCGGTTGACGTCCCGCGGCCCCGGAATGTACTCGCAAATACGTATGGGCCAGTTTGGCAAGCCGTTCACGATCTACAAGATTCGTACGATGCGCATCGATGCGGAAAAGGACGGCAAACCGCAATGGTCGAAGCCCGGCGACACACGCATCACGCGGCTCGGTGCCATCATGCGCGCGTTGCACATCGACGAACTTCCGCAACTGTGGAACGTACTAAAGGGCGAAATGTCGCTCGTCGGCCCACGGCCCGAACGACCCGAAATTGCGGCCAATCTGCGTAAGGAAATCCACGGCTACGACCGTCGCCTCGAGGTCAAGCCCGGCATCACCGGGTACGCCCAAATCCATCTGTCGCCCGATGAAACGATCGAGTGTGTCCGGCTCAAACTCGCCTACGATCGCTACTACATTCGCCACGCCAGCCCGATGCGAGATCTCTCAATCTTGCTTTGTACGGTTCTAAAAGTGCTCGGTTTACGGAGGCTGTATCGACGTTAGTTTTGGGTAAGCGACTTCAATGTAGGGGCACCCCTTGTGGGTGCCGTTCACGAGGTACCCACAAGGGGTGCCCCTACTTGAAACGGATCCGATTCTGTCGCGAACTACGCTTCTCCGGAGGTCAAGGATGCCGACCGTCACCGTGATCGTTCCTGTGCGGAACGAAGCGCGTTCGATCGAACGCACATTGCGCTCGCTGTTCGAGCAAGATTACCCGCGCGATCAATATGAAGTCATCGTTGCCGACGGTTGTAGCGACGACGAAACGGTGCCAATCGTGCGACGGCTACAGGGCGAATTTGCGAACTTGCACCTGACGTACAATCCGCGGCGAGTCTCGAGTGCGGGGCGGAACCTCGGCATCTATCACATGACGGGCGAAGTCGCGGTCATCGTCGATGGGCACTGCCATATTCCGGACCGCAACTACCTGCACAACCTCGCGCAGGCCTTCATGGAAAGCGGTGCCGATTGCCTCGGCCGGCCGCAACCGCTCGACGCACCGAACCCGACGCGGTTCCAGGAAGCGGTTTCGATCGCGCGTTCGAGCCGTTTGGGCCACAATCCGGAGTCGGATATTTTCTCCGACGAGGCGAAGTTCGTGCCGCCGCAAAGTACGGCGGTGGCCTATCGGCGAAGTGTGTTTGAAACGGTGGGGCTGTTCGACGAGCAGTTCGATGCCTGCGAGGATGTCGAGTTCAATCACCGCGTCGATGCGTTGGGGCTGACCTGCTTTTTCTCGCCGAAGTTGAAGATCGTTTACGATCCGCGTTCGACATTTTCGCGGTTGTTCATCCAGTTGGGCCGCTACGGTTCGGGTCGTGGGCGGCTGGCGGCGAAGCACCCGGCGTCGCTTTCGTTGCCCGCGTTCGTACCCCCGCTGTGGGCAGTTTGGCTCGTTGTGGGTAGTATCGCCAGTATGTTTCTGCCGTACGTCGGTTGGGCGTATCTCGCGTCAATTCTGCTCTATGGCAGTGTGATTGTCGGCGGTTCGATCGTGCTCGGTTTGGGCAAACCGCTCGCGGTGGTGGCTCGTGTGCCGCTCGTTTTCGTCGGCATCCACTTCGGCTTCGCGTGGGGATTTTTGAAAGAGACTGCACGGCAGTTGCGTATCATACGCACATGAAAACTGGCGAAACCTTCCCGAATCTGACGTTCCTAAAACCCGATGGCACGGCGGTTGTGCTCTCGGAACTGCTGGTTGCGGATCGCACGCTGATCCTCATGATGCGGCACCTGGCCTGAATGCCGTGTGTTGCCCACCTCGGCGAGGTGGCCCGTAATTATCCTGCATTTCAGGCGGCGGGTATCGCCGTCTTCGGCATCGTGCAGGCACCACCGGCGGTGCTTCAAATGTTCCTCAAAAGCGATCCGCAACCGTTCCCCATCGTCGCCGATCCGGAACGGGCTTCGTACAAGGCATTCGGCCTCGGGCGCGTCAGCGTTTGGCACTTCTTGCGGCCACGCATTCTGTTCAACTTCATCAAGTTGCTGCTTCGCGGCGAGCGGATTCGCAAGCTCACGCACACCGAAGATGTCTTCCAACTCGGCGGCGATTTCGCACTCGATCGCAACGCCACGCTCGTTTACGCCTATCCGAGTAAAAATGCCACGGACCGCCCGCAGATTGCAGATCTCATTCAAAAACTACGTACCAAGGTTTAGATCGAATTATCTGTCACCCGTTGTCCGGAACCGCGATTGCTTTGGTCGTCGGTTTTCGAGAAGTAGCCATAACAGGCGAGGAAGAAGCCCGCGCCACCGACGAGGATGCCGCCGGACGGAGTCGTCA
>JAYSYI010000652.1:0-2835 GCA_043727665.1 Limnoglobus sp.
TGGCGAACGTATTCGCACGCGATATCGATCGGTAGCGGGCCGAAATTGCGCACGACTGTATCGAGATCGTCGCCATCGACGTACTCCATCACGACGTACGACCGGTTGCCCACGCGGTTCGCGTCGTACGTGGTAATAATGTTCGGATGGACGAGTTGCGCGACATCGCGCGTAACTTGCTGGAACGCCAGCCGGTTCGCTTCGGATTGCGATTGTTCCGGAGCAAACAACTCGATGGCCGCGAGGCGATTCATGGTGCGGTGTCGCGCCTTGAACACCTGCCCCGAAGCCGTGTCGCCGATCCGTTCGAGAATTGCATACTGCCCAATTCGAAAGCCATCGGACTTCCCGCTCGCGATCCGTTCCGCCTGGAACGCACTGAGCAACCCCGCATCCACAAGCTGTTTTGCCGCTTGCGCTACCGTGCCGTTCGCAGGAAAACTCGCACAAAATGCTTTTAACGAACGTTCGTTCACGAGGTCCGATTTGCGCACAACTCCTAAAAATTCGCGCAGATCGGTGACCGCCTTCGCGCTTGTCGAAACCATTACAGCCATTCCATTCAAAAGGTTGTTCCAGCATAGTTCACTGAAACAATCTGCGCCGAACGTATGGAGGAAATGGCGGCTAAGTGCTGAACCTCCGGCGAGGATTTGCGGCGAGACAGAACTGGGGAAAGGTCATTCATCATCGATGACGAGCGATGCGAGAATCGCTCGCATCACGTCTTCGTTCCGCTCGCGGTCGTACTCGCTCACCTGGTACATCACGAGCACCGGGCCAGCGGGCGCGAGAATGGCGCGCGTCTGGCAATGCACCGTCGTATCGAGCGTCAGGAAGTCGATGTCGTGGCCGAGCGCAGGCTCGCCGGCGAGCGATTCGATGGCGTCCACCACGTCGATTTCCTTGTACTCTTCGCGAAGCGCCGCAAGCACTTCCTCAACCACAACCGCAGGCGACTCCGCACCGGGCCGCAAGCCCACGATGACGAACGCAGTGTCCGCACTCTCGACGGTGACAGTCCAGCCGTCGTCGTCCTCTTGCACGTCGAGCGTCCAATTCGAGGGGTATTGGAAGGCAATCCCGGATCGGTCGAAAGTCGCAATCATGCTGAAATTATCCGTAAAGGCGATGATTGTTTTGGCGGACAGTTCTTAATTGAATAGTTGTCTTCAAAAACTAATGTAAAATATCAGTATCTTGGCTATTGATTCATTGCATGCCTTGGCGTTGCTCTGATATGTACTTGCGAATACCTTTGGCTACATTTGGATTATTTGGCTTCATACTGGTTACGATACTCTTGATCGACAATTCGCAAATCGGTGTGCCGATCCGTTACCCGCTAAATAACGTTTATGAATCACTGCAACTCTAGTGCGGCTTTCAAACAATCATCGGGTTGAAGCATCAATGCATCAGAAAGTCGACCGATTTTTTTAGCGACAAAACTACTAGAAATCGTAGTGAGGTTGATGCAGGATACGACGGAATTCTTTCGCAGACCTGTCGCCACTCCATCGGGTGTATTCACATCGATCAAAAGGGAAGCGGAGTCTCTGGCATTTTTCAGGTTCGTAGTGATGGCCGCAACAATCAAGTTGGAGATCCTGACATTATAAACATCGGATTGAACGACGAGTACGGGACGTATTTTCGCGGGTGATCCATCTGCATTTGGGATGAACGCGATCAGGACATCGCCACGGTGTACTTTCATGGCGTGTCCAGATATTCGCTATAGTCGGTGTCGTCGAGATTCGCAAACGCGATTCCGGCGAGCGCAGCCATCTCGCCCGGCGTCCATTCCGAATCGTCGTAGGGCATCTCCTGTATTTCTCGGAACTGCTCTATGCGCACGAGCCGATACGCTTGCTTCGTTTGTGGGTCGATGACGAGAAATGCCTCGCTTTGCATCGCGATAGCCTGAGACTGTTCGATGGTCAGTTCGATATTCACGGGTCACTCCGGGTAATGTGATTCCATTCTACTCCGGTTCGCGATCATTTTCCTGCGAATGCACTGGCGGCGCGAAACCGTTGCCGATAGTATGACTTTGATTTACCATTTGTTCGGTTTTATCCGGAGTTGTAACAATGTCAGCCAAGGTACTTCGGCGGTCGCCGCGTGGCTTTACGCTCATCGAATTGCTCGTCGTGATCGCGATCATTGCGATCCTCATCGGGTTGTTGTTGCCGGCGGTGCAGAAGGTGCGAGAGGCGGCGGCGCGGGCGAAATGTACGAACAACCTCAAGCAGATCGGCGTCGCGTTTCACAACTACCACAGCACATTCGAACGCTTCCCGGCAGGGTTTCATTCGCAGTCGGCCAGCATCGATTCGGAAAGCACGGGGCCGGGTTGGGGTTGGGGTGCGATCATCTTACCGTTCATCGAACAGGAAAACTTGTATCGCCAGATCAACCAGAATCTAGACATCAGCGACCCCGTTCATGCGAATGTTCGCGTGCAGGTTTTAAACGCGTATCTCTGCCCATCCGATGCGTCCCCGCAACGGGTCATTTCGCTCACGGGTGTGAGTCTTGCGCCGATCTGCGATGTCGCGTACTCCAACTATATCGGCGTCGGTGGTACCTTCGAAGTCTCGGTATTTCCCGACACGAACACCGGCGTGTTCCTCCGCGATCGCACGTTGAAAAATCGCGGTTTCAAAGTGACCGACATTACCGATGGCTCGAGCAACACGATGATTTGCACCGAACGCGAAAGCAAGCGATCCCCGAAAACGACGTGGGTCGGCGCAGTCACGGGCACGCTGGTGCAACCGATCAACCCCGCGTTCGACGAGGAAGAATCGCACATTTTGTGTACCACGA
>JAYSYI010000653.1:0-8672 GCA_043727665.1 Limnoglobus sp.
TCTTCGCGTTCTGTCATCGAAACCACCTCGAAAGAATCGGAGTCGATCATGGCCACGCGACCCGCAGTACACGACGACGACCTGAAAATCGATCCAATCGAGAATGCGGGGTTCCGCGACCTCGACCCCGATGGCATCCTCGAACAGCCATTCTGGGAGCGTTACAACAAGCGGCTCGAGATGCCCATCGGCATCGCGATCTCAATCCTGATGCTGGCCTTCGCCGTACTGGGCGCGTTTTATTTTCAGCAATTGTTCTCCACCCGCGACAAACACCCCGTTCCCGTGATCGCGTTTGGCGACGACGATGCGGGCAATGGCAGCGAAGGCAGCGGCGGTTCGCAAGACCTCGCGCTCGGCCAGATGCCGCAACCATCCGATGCAAATCGTGCAGATAAACAAGCCGAGATTAATGCGGTCAAGGAAGAATTTCGCGAACGAATCCAAGTCGATGGTGGTGGCGATGTCGAAATTTCCGAAGGCGCAGCGGCGGTGCTGGCGACACTCGATAAGAATCTTCGCGACAAACTTTACGGTGCGAAAGCCGGCACCGGATCGGGCACGACCGGGGGAAATACAGGGAACGGTACTGGTCCGGGTGGTACGGGCGCAGACTCCAAGAGCCAGCGCGGGATGCGTTGGCTGATCAAATTCGACACGAATAACGGCGTCGACTACATCGCTCAGATGGCTGGCCTGAAAGCGATTTTGTTGGTGCCGAGCCACGATGGCAAGAAGTTTTACATCTTCAAGAATCCAACATCACCGAAGCCACTCGTCGTTGCCACCGATGCGGAACTGAACCAAATGGCCGCTGAAATGATTCGCTTCGAGGACGGTCGCCCACGTTCGGTCGAAGTCGTCGGCGAGACACTGCAACTCGATTTTAAGCCCGTGATGTTCATCGCGTACTTCCCTCGTGACTTCGAAGATAAGCTCGCGGGACTCGAAAGAAGTTACAAGGGCAAGGATGCGGAAAAAATTAAGCAGACCACCTTCAAGGTCATCATGAAGGGCGGCAAGTACGACCTGATCGTTACCGATCAGATTATGCGATGATCGCTCAACCGTTGGTTTTCTTCGGCTTGCGGTAGATCTGTTTCACATCGGCGGCCTTGGCTGCGTCGTGCAGCTGAGCCTCGATTCCCCAGGGTACTCGGCCATCGACTTCGAGCATCATCTCGCGGCGGCCGGTCGATTTCACGATCTCTTTCATTTCCCTTTCGACGTCTTCCAACTCGACGAGTTTGTCGTTAATCCGCACCCGCGGCCGGTCGTCCGCCATCCACGCCTCAACGCGGAACACTTGTGCTTCGACATCTTGCGGCGTGACCTTTTTCGTCGCCCCTTTGCTTTCATCGGGTTCACTCGGCAACTCGATCGTGCGGCGAAGTGCGGAATACGTCGTCGTGAGAATGAAGAAGATCAGCAACACGAGCGCAACGTCGATCAGCGGGTTCATGTCGAGTTTGGTATCGTCGGGCTTTTCGACGGGCGGCGGTGCCATCTCCGCAACGGCTTCGGCGAATGCGGGGTGATCTTCGATCGCGAGCCAATCGCTGTCCGTGGGGCCACGAACTTCATCCGAAGGCTCCCATTCGCCATCGCGTAACCCTTCGAGAACGGCGTTCGGCGTCGCCACCGTAGCGACCGAATCCGACCCTTCGAACCGGATCGACCATGCAGTACTCATGTGTTTTTCTCGTTGACTTCGGCACCGAACTGCGAGATTTTCTTCTCGTCTTTTCGCCGTTGCAGTTCCTTGGATAGTTCGTGGACGCGTTCGCTCGGCAGTTCCTTGTGGCAAGCGATTCGCACCTCGGGCGGCGCGTTGCCTTCGGCACGCAACTCGGCGAGTTTCGCATCGAGCCGGATCAACGCCGCCGCCAACGTCGGCAGTTCGGCATCGATCTTTTCGGGTGCGCGATCCCCGATGCGCACGGAGTAAATCACTTCGCCTAATGGATTTTTGTCGATTGTGACCGTGAACGCGTCGCCGCCGGTTTTCAGATCGGCGATGTTCTTCATCTCCGGCACGGCCACGGGCGACAGTGCCGAAACTGCCGCCGTCATCATGAAGAAAATGAGCAAGACGAGGCTGATATCGATGAGCGGAATCATGTCGACATCATCGTCGTCGTCGTCTCGCGATTTGCGCCAGCCGACGTCCATCTCGACGGGTTCGAGGGCTTCGTGTGCCTTGGCAGGAATTGCAGGCTTGGCCGTCGTCGATTTCACGAACAGGTAATCGCCGATCGTATCGTGATCGGCGGCGCGGACCCACGGTTCGTTGGTTCCGGCAGGGCGAACTTTATCGTCGGCGGCAAGGCGACCTTGCTGCGCCCAATCGGTAACGGCCCCGAAAGGCACGCCATTGTAGACCGTGTTCGCCGCGTGAACCCAGACATCGAAAGCGAGTACGGCCATGATGGGTAGCCTGTTGAGAATGGAACACTATCGGCGTGACTTCTTCGCGGGGCGTTCTTCGGGTTCGAGTTCTTCTGGCTCGTCCTCGAGTTTGCCGCTCTTCGCGTTTTGCACGAGCACGATCAGCTTTTGTGCAGAGCCTTTCATCTTCGTCTCGAAGCGATTAATCCAGTCTTTGAATAAAACGTGCATGAAAACGAGCGGGATCGCGGTCATGAGGCCGAGCGCCGTTGCGAACAGTGCCAAGCCGATCGAACCCGCTTGTGCCGCGACACCAGCCCCGCCGCCACCCTTTGCCGATGCTTCGCCGATGTCGCTGAACGTCTTAATCATCGAGATGACCGTGCCGAGCAACCCGACCATCGTCGAGATTTTCGCGATCGCCAGAATCGGTGCGAGTAGGAAGTTCAATCGCGGGAGGATTTCCAGTTCGACCGCACTCGCCATGCTGCGTCGCATTGCCGCCACGCCTTGCTCCGCCGCTTCGAGGCCCGCGACGTAGAGCACGCTTGGGATCAGGCCTTTTTCTTGCTTGCAAAGTGCGATGGCCCCCTTTGCGCCTTTGCGCTTCAAGGCGCTCTGAAACTCCGGCAGGAACTTGTCCATCTTGGTGCCGCTGTTGAGATTCAACAGCCAGCGCCACGCCACGAGCGCAAACGCAATCAAGGACATAATCGTCATCGGTGCGGCAAAATACCACTCGTTGACGAAGAAGTTTATCAGCGGTTTCATCCCGAAATCCTGTCTGGGAAGGGAGAAAGTGTTCGTGGCGTTTTACGGAAGTCTAACACCGCTTCAAGGAACAACGTTGGAAGGGAAATGGGGCTTCATTCGCTCGCATCTGGTATAACAACCGAACTATACGGTTTCGCTACTCAGGTGTGCTGTGCCGAACTCGATCTTCTTTGAGTTCCATCTTCCGAACTCGGCGACGTGGTTTTACTTCGCGCTGATGTTGGCGGTGGCGCTGTTCTTTCAATTTTCACGGCTGATCAGCTTGCGAAACTGGGATTTGCTCGCGCTGTTCCTATTCGTGCCGGGCTTCTTGCTGATACAGGAGGCAAACCTGAATGCAGAAGCCACATCGCCCGAGGCCAACCGCGAACGCTTCATCGGCTACTGCTGGTTACTGTCGGCGTCGGCGTATTGGCTGGCACGCTGTTTGTACGATCTATCGCTCGAACGACGGCCAACCTTTCGCTCGAACATGACAATTCCTGGCCTCGCGTGGTTCAGCATTGCGCTGTTCTTTTGTCTCTCGGCGGTGGCGATTCAGCGCCCGACCGATGCGTGGCAATCGGTCGGCAAGCAGTCGGCAGCGATCTCGGCCGTCACCGAAGGTGCGACTGCCGTCGTGTCGCAGGGTCAAGACGCCAGCGATCCCGCCGCGATGGACGAAGCCCGCGCCTGGGTCGAGCGCGTGCTCGCCATGCTGTGCCATTTGGCCGTGGTGATCGGGCTATTGTTCATCGGCATCATTCACTTTCGCGATGCGGAAACCGGCGTGGCGATGGCCGGGTTGTACCTGCTGATTCCGTATACCGCATTCCATATTGCGCAACTGCACCACGTGTTACCGGCGGCGCTGACGGTCTGGGCGATCTACTGCTATCGGCATCCGCGCGTCAGCGGGTGGTTGCTCGGATTGGCAGCGGGCAGCACGTTTTTCCCCGTGTTGCTCTTACCCGTGTGGTTGCACTTTTACTGGCGGCGTGGGGCGTGGCGATTCCTGAGTGGGTTCCTCTCGGCGGGAGCCGTGGCGCTCGCGGTCACGATTGCGGTGCTGTGGTCGGCGGGGTTTTTCCCTGGCGGTATGGCCCGCGTGATGCACCTCTCGGATTGGCAACCGTGGCAACGCCCGATGACCGAAAGCCTCTGGCAGGGGTTGCACTGGGCGTATCGACTCCCGGTGTTTATCGTGTTCGTGGCGTTCGTGTCGATGAGTTTCTTCTGGCCCGCCGTGCGAACGATGAACCATGCCACTGCGATGAGTGCGGCCATCCTTATCGGCATTCAGTTTTGGTTCGCAGATCGTGGCGGGCTTTACGTCTTGTGGTACGCACCATTACTCGTCATCATCGCGTTCCGTCCGACCACGATGGATTTGCAACCGCCGACACCCGACCCCGGTTACAGTTGGAGTTCGCGGGTGGCCATTGCCGCATGGAATCGCGTGATGCGGAAGCCATCGGTGCAACCGCCGAGCCTCGCGGCGTAGGGAAAGGGTGCAAGGATGCCAGCGATTCGATACGTTCTCGCCACGCTGATGCTGTTGGGCATCGTGCTGGTGCCGATCTATTACAAGGTCGAACGCGACCGCAATTATCGCAACATCCACGTCGTCGACGATGGCGTGCTTTACCGCAGCGGGCAGATGACGCCCGAGGGGTTCCAGCGTAGCGTGCGCGAGTTCGGGATACGCACCGTCATTAGCCTGCGCGATTCGAAAGACGAAGGCAAAGTCTCGGCGGATCAGGCCGAGGTCGATTATTGTCGCGAAGCCGGCATCACACACTTCCGCTTCGCCCAAGCTCGCTGGCAACTCCCCGATGGCTCGCACCCCGTGGCAGCGAACATGACGGAATTTCTACGAATCCTCAACGATCCCGAGATCAAGAAACCGGTGCTAGTGCATTGCTTCGCGGGGATCCACCGCACGGGTGGTTACGTCGCGGTGTACCGCATGGAACACGACGGCTG
The DNA here is from genome assembly GCA_043727665.1 of Limnoglobus sp. Classification (GTDB taxonomy): domain Bacteria; phylum Planctomycetota; class Planctomycetia; order Gemmatales; family Gemmataceae; genus Limnoglobus. The sequence continues at coordinate 5,128 of JAYSYI010000653.1, forward strand.
GAGCGCCGCCGAAGCGATCGAGGAAATGCGCAGCATGGGCACGCCGCGCACGACATTCGAAGACGACGTGATGACGTATCTGACGACGTACGAACCCCGAAAGCGGACACCTGCGAAGCCGTAACCTCCGCGTTTAGCCGCGTCGCGTAGGCTTTGCGAAGCGAAGCGCGGGGCGGAAACTCTCGGAACCAACGTGCATATCCCACACCGAGCCGATTCCCCGCAAGGGGTCGGGTGAAAGACATCCGCCCATTTCCACTACCCGCATACTTGCGATGTGATTCGTGTATATTTGCGCATCACCCGACCCCTTGCGGGGAATCGGCTCGGAAGAAACTATTCCAGGCCAACGCAGACCCGAAAACCGATGAAGTCGTAGCGGTAATCGGGCGCGCCGTTGTCGCGGAACGCGCCGCGACAGTGCCTCGAGTTGAAGTACCAGGAACCGCCACGAACGATACGACTTTTTTGTTCACTACTGTACAAGTTATCACACCATTCCCATACGTTACCCGACATGTCCGATAATCCCCACGCATGTGGTGCCGATTTCGCATAACTCCCCACCACACTCGTTCGCTCCAAATACGCGCCCTTCGTCTCCGTGCCGTACGGGTCGTTGCCGTTGTTATTCGCCTTGTCGCCGTTGAGAATGTCACCCCAATAAAACGCCTGTTTGTTGCCCTTGCCGCCCCTGTATGCGTACTCCCACTGATCCTCGTGAGGCAGCTTGAACGCTCCTGCTTTGCCGAATGCCTTTGCTACGCCACCTTTGGCGTTTAGCTTCTTCAAAAATAATTGCGTATCGTCCCAACACACTCGCTCCACCGGGAAATTGTCCGTGGCCATACCCTGCACTTTCGCCTTGCCATCACCCGATGCACAGAAATAACTCGGGTTCTCACCCATTACCGATTCCCACTGAGACTGCGTGCATTCCGTCTTCGCCAACCAAAAAACCGTCCGTCGCAAATTCGTGTTCTTTTTCATCATCACTGCGATCTTTCTCCGTCGCCGGCGAGCCGAGTGTGGATTTACCCTTCGGAATCCAGCAAAACGTCATCTTCACGCCGTCGGCGATCTCGAACGAGACTTCGTCGTCGCCTTTGCGTCCGGCGACTTCCAGTGCCACCTCCATCAGTACGGCGTCGCCGACGAGCGAGCCGATGGCGTGCGGGGTTTGGTGGTCGTCTTCGCGTAAGTCCGGGAAAAGTGCCTTCGATTTCAGGTTGACTTCGGCCGCGATGTGGTTGACCAAGCCGTTCCAGGTGACGGTGCCGCGCTTGTTCTTCGCTTCGCCGCCGAGTGCGGCGAGCACCTCGCTCATGAACAGGCCGTGGCCGTTGCCCTTGCCACCCGCGTCGCCGTGTTCGAGGGCTTTTCTGCCATTGCTCGTCGCGAATAACGCCACCGTTTGCGCTTTCACTTTAACGGCGTTGCCGTCGATGCCGCTCTTATTCGGGTTGGGGTCGACGCGACACGCATCGATCAGAAACAGCGCTTTGCCCATCTTGGCGGCCCCTGCATCGGACAGCATTTGGTTGAACGAAACTTGCGTGACCGAGTCCAGTTGTTTGCAATCGCGCGTACACAAAAACGGCTCGACCTCCGTGCCGCCATCCGGCTTGAACTGCACGCCATGCCCGGAGAAGGCAACGAGCAACGTATCCGCACCCGTGCCCTTTTTGAGTATCTCCTGAAACGCCGCTTCGATCTTCGCTTTGGTGCCATTTTCGCCAACGAGCATTGTCACCTGAAAGCCATTTTTCAACACCTCTGCGAGCGCCTTAGCATCCGCTTCGGCGTACTTCAAGGCATCCAGTCGCTTCGAATCTTCGTAATAATCCACGCCCACGATTAGCGCATACTTCACCGCCTTCGGCTTCGCCTCTTGCCCAATGAGAGCCAGCGCGCAGCCGAGTACGACGAGCAGAGCCACCGCGAAATTGCGAAGCAACATGGTACGCATCCTCGGAACAATTTTTCCTGCCAGCCCGCAGCGCCAGCAAGGGGAACCCGCTTAAAGCTCCACGCAATATCTCGGCCGGGGAAGTCCAACTCCCTTGCTTGCGCTGCGGGCTGGCACGAACGGCTTCGTGAAGTGTAACGGATCCGCGTCCAAAATCTGACAAAATTCCGTCGCCCATACAATTTCTCAAAATCAAAATGTTTTGGACGATTTAACGTAAGTCGGAATTGTGTCGTGTCGCGAAAGTGTCTCGAAATGACACCAAACGGTCGCATGGTGACACCAAACGGTCGCAAAGTGACGCGAAACGGTCGGTACTTCCGTCGATTACCCGCCGAGTGGCGATCGACGCAAACCGTGCCACAAACGTAGAATACGGCAAAACTGTCGAAACCGATAAGCGATTTGCAATCAAAAAGTGGCATTTTGAGACGCGAAAAATGACAAAAACACGGTTTTTGAGACTGGAGAATTCTGACTTACGTCGACGATTTGTCGTCGAAAGCGGCCACAACGAAGGTCACATCGTCGGTAAAGAGTTGGCCATCGCAGAACTTTCGCAAATCGGTTCGGATGCCTTCGACGATCGTTTCAGTGTCGCTCCCACCGAGTTTTTGCAGGCATTCGACTAGGCGTTCGGTGCCATACAACTCGCCGATGGCATTTCGTGCTTCGATGACGCCATCGGTGTAAAAACAGATGCGGTCGCCGGAACGGATGTCGATCCGCTTCTCGAAGTAGATTTCGCCGGGCATGACGCCGAGCAAAAAGCCTTGCGAAACGAGCGGATGGACGGTGCCGTTCGCACGATCGATGAGCAGCGGATGCGGGTGGCCCGCCGAGGCGTAATGCAGCGTCCGCGACTTGCGATTGAAGACGCCGTAGAACGCCGTCACGAAGCGTTCGCCGGAAAGCGCCTGCAACCGCAGGTTCATCTCGCCGAGAACCTCGCCGGGGTGAATCGTGCGATTCGCGACTTCAGCGAAAGCGATTCGCGCCATGATCGCTACCATTGCCGCAGGCAGACTGTGCCCGCTGGCGTCGGCAATCAGGAAGCCCAGATGGTCCGCATCGGGTGTGGCAAAGTCGTAGTAATCGCCGCCGAGGTGGTCGAGCGGCGCGTAGTGGACGCCCCAATCGAACTCGGGCCAATTGGGCCGCGGGTGCGGCAACAACAGCGTCGTTTGCAACTGCCCCGCCGCACGCAGGTTGTAGGCACTTTCCGCATCGCGTGCCAGAAGCTGATCGTTGGCCGAACGCAGTTCGCGCGTGCTTTCGTCGATTTTGTGGTCGAGGTATTCGGTACGGCGATTCATGAGTGCGCGGGCCGAGATAATGCCGATCAGGCGTTGATCTTCAATGACGGGCAGGTGCCGAACTCGGAATCGCGTCATGATGCCGACCGCTTCGTTCCAGCCAACATCAGGCGAGATCGTGTACGGGTCCGACGACATCCAATCCGACACGGGATAATCGCGCCAGCCGGGAATGGCGGGGATGACGCGCTTGAGCAAATCGCGTTCAGTGAAGATGCCAACGAGCTGTTTCGAGTCGCGCACGACGAGGATCGCACCGA